>CASUON010000016.1 GCA_949457475.1 uncultured Lachnospiraceae bacterium | reverse complement strand
AGCAGGATGAAGACGGCAACGATATCGAAGACGATGAGGGCAACCCGATTATGGCTGGCCCAGACCGTTTTACGGAAGTTGCCCTAAATCGTGTGCGTTTATCTTATGACCAGCTTGAAGGGAAAGACCGGGATAGTAGGTTGACATTTGTATATCCTAATGGTGTGCAAAATGTAGATGTAAATTGTCAATACAATTCAGAAGACAATGCCTGTTCCGTTAATATCTATGGGTTTATCTTTAACAGCCAGGGCGACCCGGCCGAATGCGAAGAAGGATATGAGATGATTGACAGTGAAGGCGGGGACGCTACGCTGTTATATGATAAAAACGACCTGGAAGAAGACGAAGGGGGAGACCTCGTTCCAAAGAAAGGGGCTCAGCCGGTCGCTGTATTGACCGAAAACGATGAGGGCAACTATGAGGTTCACGGGATTAACGATTATATTGACGGGAATATTAAAAATGAGCTGAAGCCGAACGCAGAGCCTACGGTGGTGGCGCCTATGGAAGATGAAGATGGCAATTTTGACCATTGGCAGGTTACCGTAGGAGATAATAAGCCGCTGGACTTAAAATATAAAGTAACGGATACCGCCAGCTTAGAAGCCTCAGATTATGCGCTCGACGACGATACGATCTATTTTAACCGTACATCCGGTGAACTGGTATTTACCAATGCCGTAGCAGACGTGTTAAACGCGCAGCAGACAGAATTCCGTTTCACGTATGAAAAGAAGGGGTTTGAAGCCGGAGAATTAAAACCGGAAAACTATTTTAACTGCGTAAAGCATACGGACAGCCGGGATATTAATTATGTAAATTATAATGACGACGATACATGGAAAACCGAAGCGATTTATTATAATATTGCGGGCGGCCAGCAGATGCAGATTAATACGGAGGCCAGGGAAGTATTCGATTCCAATATCCGCCGCGATATGGATGATTTGATATCCATTGTACAGACCGCTATCAGTGCGCAGGAGACCGTCGACGACATCCAGGCCAAAATTGACTCTGGCAAATATGATGAAAATCCAGAGCAGCTTGCGGTTTTAAAAGACTGGCTGTATGAAGCAAATACACAGCTGTCTTATGCAAACCAAAATATGCATGATACGTACAAAAATTATATCACGAGGTTCCAGGGCTACCTGGATACGGTGAACTTATCGATTACAGATATCGGGGGGCGGGCAGAACGCGTCAGCCTGACCAAAAACCGTATGAGCATACAGCAGTCTACGTTCAAGGAGCTGAAATCTTCCAATGAAGACATGGAACTGTCTGAACTTGTAATAAACTACTCGGCGGCAAGCGTGGCATACCAGTCGGCGTTACAGGCGGCGGCGAAAATAGATAAGATGTCGCTGCTGAACTATTTATAACTGACAGGCCGGATCAACAGGTTGGAAAGGGGTACCATGAAAGCGAACACAAGATTGTTTGGCGAAATTGATATTGCGCAGGAACGGATCATTACACTTAAAGAAGGGATCATCGGATTTCCCGAACTGCGGCAGTTTGCTCTGATACATGACAAAGAAAAGAAAGAAAAAGGCAAGATTATGTGGCTGCAGTCCATGAATGACGCTGCCTTTGCAATGCCAGTATTAAATCCTCTGGAAGTGATTCCATCCTATCATCCTACGATTAGTGAAGAAAATTATAAAATGCTTGGAAAATTGTCATCCGAAGATATTTTCGTACTGGTCACGATCACAGTCCCGAAAAATATCCAAAAAATGTCAGTGAATTTGAAAGCGCCATTTGTTATTAATATGAACAATATGGAAGGTGCGCAGATTATTGTAGAGGATGATTATCCAGTCAAATATATGATCTATGAACTTCTCCAACAGGGAAAGGCAGAAAACGGCAAGAAAGCGGGTGAATAGGCATGCTGGCACTGACCAGAAAAAAAGGCGAATCCATGGTGCTAAACAACAATATTGAAGTGACCATATTGGATATTCGCGGCGACCAGGTAAAAATTGGCGTATCTGCACCAAAAGAAGTACCGATTTATCGAAAAGAAGTCTATTTGCAGATACAAAAAGAGAATGAAGAGGCATCCAGTGCCGACAGCCTGGAGGCTTTAAAAAAGTTGCTCTGATATTAATTATTTTGCCAAAGCGGCCGATATAACCAGTAACAGAGTGGCGTTTGAGAAGAACATTCACAGGGAGGTGGACGAGAAATGAAATTGGAAGCAGTACCATCAGCTGCAAAGGCATATCAGGGAAGTGTGCCGCGTGCAGCAGGCGTATCTGGTACAGGAAACAAGTTTAAGCCTGTCAGCGTATCAAGTACTGTAAAAGCCCCTAAGCCTGTCAGCGCGTCAGATCATATGGCGAACGCGCCAAAAACGGCGAATCTGCCAAATGCCAATACCAATATAGAAGTTCCTGGCAGGAATACGGATGCGGCGTCCGTCCAGGCAGCAGATGAGGGCAAAGTATTCATGCGGGACGTGGAAGAGCCGGATATGGGCGAGAAGACAGTCATATATGAAGATGACCCGGATGTACTAGAAAACACAGGAATGCAGCAGAACAGCAAGCAGCTTCAAGAAGCGGTCGAGAAATTAAAAGAGAAGATGGCTGTGAATACAGAAGCGGTATTTGGCATCCATGAAGGTACGAACCGGGTAATGATTAAAATTGTGGACAAAGAGACAAAAGATGTCCTCAAAGAATATCCGCCGGAAAAAACACTGGATATGATCCAGAAAGTTTGGGAAATGGCAGGCATTATGGTGGATGAAAAGCTGTAGGCATTTAGAACAGATTATAGTAAGAATATAGAAATTGCACAAAACCATACGGCAATCGTGCATGTATGGGTAGACAGGGGGTAGGTTTCAGTATGACGATAAGAATTACCGGTATGAATTCGGGCTTGGACACAGAAGCGATTATTTCGGAGATGATGTCCGCGTACCGCACGAAGGGCGATAAATATGTAAAAGAACAGACAAAGCTTTCCTGGAAACAGGATACGTGGAAATCTTTGAATACGAAGATTTTTAATTTTTATAAGAAAGCTCGTACAATGACGCTTTCATCCGGGTACAATGCAAAGAAGTGTACCGTATCGGATTCGACGAAAGCATCGGTAACGGCAAATAGCGACGCGATTAATGGCACGCAGACGCTTAAAATAGATAATATTGCGAAAAGCGGTTATCTGACTGGGTCGAAGCTAAAAGACTCAGTAAACGGGGATACGACGCTTGCCGGCCTTGCTTATAGGGATACGGCAACCGGACAGGACGTAGGTTTTGAAGCGTCTTCTACAACATTGAGTTTAAAAGTCGGAAAAGGCAGCGATGCCAAAGTGAAAAAAATCGAAGTCAAATCAAATACAAAGATTAACGACTTGATCAAGCAGATTAATGACGCGGACGCAGGCGTTAAGGCGACCTTCGACGCGGAAAACAAGAGGATTTACCTAGCGTCTACCGCTACGGGCGAAGCCGCTGACTTCACAATAGAAACTTCGGATCAAACCGGGCAGAATTTAGTAAAAATGCTTGGATTGTCAGAAGACGTAGGGGCTATTAAAGTAAAAGGCGAAGATGCGAAAATCGTATTAAACCAGGTAGAATACACCAGTTCTTCAAATAGCTTTAACGTAAACGGAATGACCATTAATACGCTTGCGAAAACGGATGGTGAAATAACGATTACAACGGAAACCGACGTACAGGGCATGTATGATAAGATCAAGGATTTCCTGACCGAGTATAATGACCTGATGAAAGAAATGTCTGGCTTATATAATGCTGATTCCGCAAAAGGCTATGAACCGCTTACGTCAGAAGAAAAGGATGCAATGTCTGATACTGACGTAGAATTATGGGAGGAGAAAGTGAAAGGGGCGCTGCTGCGCCGCGACGGCACATTAAACGGAGTTATGTCCGCGATGTCAAGCGCGATGCTTTCTTCCTATAAAATAAATGGGAAAGACTATAGCTTATCCAGCTTTGGGATTATGACGCTCGGGTATTTTAATACTGCAAAGGATGAACGTGGCCTATATCACATTGACGGGGATCCGGATGATGAAGATGTAGCAGAAAAAGACGATGAGCTTAAAAAGGCATTGATGGAAGACCCGGACACTGTAATTTCATTTTTCCAAAAGCTGTCTTCCGACTTGTACTCCAACCTGGATGACAAGATGAAGAGGACGGAGCTGAGCAGTATCTATACTGTATATAACGACAAAGAAATGGCGCAAAGCTACAGTGATTATACAGATACGATATCTGCTTGGGAAAAGAAGATGAGCGCGATAGAAGAATCATATTACAAGAAGTTTTCTGCGATGGAGGTTGCGCTGTCCAAGCTGCAGTCTCAGACATCATCACTTACAAGTTTATTTGGTTAAAATACGTAACTGCCTATTATAGATGCAGCGTACATGAAAAATACTGCTACTATGTTGTAGTATCCATTCGTGTACGCTGCATTCGATAATCGGCGTATTTTGAACTGCATCGTTATGGAGGACAAGGATGTTAAAAAATAACGCAGCTGCGGCATATGCGAACAACAAAATAATGACAGCATCGAAAGGAGAACTGACCCTGCTGCTGTACGAAGGTGCAATAAAATTCTGCAATTTTGCGATATCTGCAATTGAGCAAAATGACGTACAGAAAGCACATACGAACATTGTCAAAGTAGAAAAGATTATAGAGGAATTTCAATCCACACTTGACCATAAATATCCGATTGCAAAGGATTTTGACAATGTATACAATTATCTGCACCAGCGATTGGTACAGGCAAATATCAAAAAAGACGAAGAGATATTAAAAGAAGTGCTGGGCCATCTGCGTACGATGCGTGATACCTGGAAAGAAGTTATGCAGTTGAATGCGCCGCAGCAGGATAAGCAGGAGTGATAAATGCAGGAGCAATATATTGAGATACTAATCCAGAGCTTGAAAAAGAAGCTGGAAGTGCTACATAAGATTCAGGCAATGAACGAAGAGCAGCGTATTTTGCTGCTGGATGAAAACTTGCCGCCGGAAGATTTTGAAAAAAATATTCAAAGGAAAGCGGAACTAATAGAAGAAATGAATCTGTTGGACGACGGGTTTGACGAGGTATACCAAAGAGTGCGCGACGACCTGCTGCAAAACCAGGCGGCCTATAAGCAGCAGATCGAACAGCTGCAGGAGCAGATTCGGGACGTGACCGCGGCCAGCAGCCAGGTACGTGCGCAAGAGAAGAGGAACTACGACCTTGCGGTAAAGAAATTTTCGTCTGTAAAGAAGCAGATTCGGGAAGTCAAAGCAAGCCATAAGGCTGTAAACCAGTATTATCAAAACATGATGAAGCTGAATTTCATAGACCCGCAGTTTATGGATAATAAAAAGTAGCGGGCTTTTTAGGCATATTCTTTTATCAGATCGATATCGATCAGGTTGACGCCGATGACGTTCAAAGCTATATTGCGGATACAGGCAATTGCAAAAGATAATATAATAAAGAAGGAAACGAGAAAATGCAAAAAGTTAATTTTTATCTCTAAAGTATCCCGGCGATCGACCGATATATAATACAAGTAAGCGAACATTACTTATGACGGAGCTTTGATAGGAGCGTACGGCCTGGATGAAGAAACGTCACAATATTAATCAAAAAAGACTTGCAGCAAGGAGGCTGCACTAAATTCAAGGAGGAAATATTATGGTAGTACAACACAATCTACAGGCTATGAATGCTAACAGAATGTTAGGCGTAACAACAGGTTCTCAGGCTAAATCTACAGAAAAATTATCTTCCGGTTATAAGATTAACCGTGCAGCTGATGATGCAGCAGGCTTGGCTATTTCTGAAAAAATGAGAAAGCAGATCAAGGGTTTATCTCAGGCTTCCAGGAACGCAGAAGACGGTATCTCTTCTGTACAGACAGCTGAAGGTGCATTAACAGAAGTTCACAGCATGTTACAGCGTATGAACGAGCTGGCAGTACAGGCAGCCAACGGCACAAACTCTCAGTCAGACCGTCAGTCCATCCAGGATGAAATTGATCAGTTAACAACAGAAATCGACCGTGTTGCTGAGACAACGAAATTCAATGAGACATACTTACTGAAGGGCAACGGCAAATCTGCTACAATGACAATCAGTGCAAAAGACGCTGGTATCACTGGCGAATTGTTCGGTGCTGGAACAGGTACCGCTACATTCCAGATGAACGCTCTGAAGAATGGCGACAAGATCATGATCGGTGGAAAACAGTACACGATCGGTACTACACTTTCAACTGTTACAAAAGCTATTGGCGGTGTGAAAGAAGGCTCTATCGTTATGGTTAACGGTATTGAGTATACAATTGTATCTACAGCAAGCCTTCAGGGTACTGGCGCAACATCTTACCATGTTGAAAATCAGTACACCAAAAAAGAACTGGCTCTGATGGTTAAGAACGGCGACAAAGTAGTAGTTGGTACACATACTTATGTTGCAATGGTAGAAAGCAAAGAAAAGACTGATGGTGTCAGTGATGAAGACGCAACAATCATCAGTGCTACAAAAGCATATGAATATATTGCAAGAGAACTGAAATCTGCAAGCTCTATCGGTACAGATCCGACAATTACAAGTGTTAGCGCTACAGCTTCAGGAAGTGGTAATTCCGCATCCTTCAAGACAATGGGTAAATTAGCTGACATGCCAGGATTGATTACACAGGTATCCTTCGAGATCAAAGAAGGTAAGATCAGAGTAGATCAGGCTTTACAGTTAGCATTACATGTAGGCGCAGACGCAGACGGCACGAACAAGATTGCATTCAACATTGATACGATGAGTTCTGCAGGACTTGGCGTTAAGAGTTTGAACCTTGTAGATAACAGCGGCGCGAGAGCTACTTACGCAATTGATTCTATTTCTGACGCAATTGCAAAAGTATCAAAACAGCGTTCTACACTGGGTGCTATCCAGAACAGATTAGAGCATACGATCAGCAACTTGGATAACGTTGTTGAAAATACAACATCTGCTGAATCCGCAATCCGCGATACAGATATGGCAGAAGAAATGGTTTCCTTTACAAAGAACAACATTCTTGCACAGGCTGGGCAGTCTATGCTTGCACAGGCAAATCAGTCGAACCAGGGTGTATTGTCCTTACTTGGCTAATCATTTTCACAGGTTTAAAAACGGAAAGAGCGAAGCAATTCGCTCTTTCTTTACTAAAAGAAATAAAATTATTTTCCGGAGGGCAGCAGATTCCTACTGTTTTCCGGAAAATAATTTTATGGAAAAGGTGGAACAGACGTGAAGAAACAGAAGCAGATCTTACTATCTATCTCACTATTAGCATCGAATCGAAAAGAAACGACCCGCAAATGTCTGGAGTCTCTAAAGCCTCTGCGCGAGAATCTTTCCAGTGAATTAATTATCGTGGATACCGGATGTGATGAGGAAATGCAGCAGCTGATTTCCGAATATGCCACAAAAGTTGTAAAGTTTGAGTGGTGCCATGATTTTGCCAAAGCCAGGAACGTCGGTTTAAAGCAGGCGAAAGGCGAATGGTTTTTATTTATTGACGACGACGAGTGGTTTGAAAATGTAGATGATATTATAAAATTTTTTAAAAGCGGGAACTATAAAAAATATGCATATGCGAATTATATCCAGCGAAATTACTTGGATGCCAAAGGGATGACTTATACGGATACTTGGGCGTCCCGTATGGTGCGCCTGGATAAAGAAATCCATTTTGAAAGCAAAATCCATGAGTATATGACCCCGATCAGGGGAAAATGCGCGGCGGTCAATTCGTACGTACATCATTATGGATATGTATACAAGGACCGTGAAGATAAAATGAACCATTTTCGGCGAAACGAGAGCCTTCTGCTGGAAATGAAAGAAGAAGAGCCGGACAATATGCGCTGGTGGGTGCAGCTGGCGCAGGAGTATCGGTCCGTATCGTGGGACAAGGAGCTGCTAGATCTGGCGCAAGAAGCGTTGAAACGCTTTGCGGACCGCGATGAATTCCAGGACAATATGAATATCGGTACGTTCCATGTATCTGTTATTTCAGCGCTGGCAGGATTAAAACGCAGGGAAGAAGCGCTGGAAGCTGGAATCGCAGCTTTGCATGACAAACGAAATACGCAGCTGTGCTATGCGTGCGTCTACTTGTACCTAGGTGAAATCTGCTTACGGCTTGGAAAATACAAAGATTCAGAAATGTATATGCAGGAATATTTCCGTTTGTATGATTTTTTAAGTAAAGAGCAGGGAATCTTATTTATACAGAAATCAGCGCTGCTTGTAAATGAGACTTTTGATTCCCTGAAATTAAAAAAAGCGTATTCCATTATTATTTGTAGCGGGCTGAAGTTAAAAAAGACCGTTTATTTAAAAAAATATTTAAAAGACCTGGAATGGGATCAGGAATATGTATTCCTGTTGGAGGACCTGCTTGCTATTTTTACAGAGGCAATGTCCCAAATGCCGGAAGAAGAGATTTTGGTTGAGACCGTAAATGTAATTGCAAAACACCCAGCGTTATGGGAACAGCTAAAAATTGAGTTAAGGACGTGGGAGCTGTCTAATAAATCCGGCTTTGATAATATTGTGCAGGTATTGGCGGCCGCGGACGAGCAGAATGGATATCTGCGCGGGATGCGGATTCGAAAAGCAGTTATGGACAAAGATTATGAACAGTTAAATGAAAAGTATAAAGAACTGTTCGGAAAAATGACAAATGTATTTGAACTTTCAGACCAGCTATGGAAAATTGCCAGAGAGCAAGATGTCCCATTGGAAGACTATTATCTGGACGTGCCGTTTTTGGACTGGAAAAACCATTTGCGTGATTATATTGCGAATACAACCGAGTCTGGGTTGAAAAAAATCAAAGAACGGATGCATGTGATCCGCACAAAATCATCGCGGCGGTATGAATATTTTGATATGCGCATTTGTGAAGCGGAAATTCTTATTCGAAAAAAATGGGACAGCTTCGAACAATGCCGGGCGCAGCTGCAAGAATTTGCCGAACGTACGGTTGCATTTAACGGGCTTTATTATAAAGAAGAAATTGTTCGGCAATACCCGGAGCTGTTGCCGAAGTCCTACCAGGCCGCATTTTTACTTCAACAGGCGCTTAGCGAAGGCACGGGGCAGATTGCTCGTCAAGATAGTGGGCAAGACATAAATGGAGAAATGGAACAGGGATTAGGCGACGGAAGAAATATGGAAACCGAAGAAGGGGCGAGCGCAGGCAAATCTGATTGGGAAACAACGAAAGAATGCCTCAAGCAGTGCGCCGCGACCTATCACGGTATGACGCACGCCATAAAAGAGTATATCCGTTTATATGGGGTAAAACAGCTTGAAATCGAACAAAAAGCGAGGGAAGCAAAAGAAGAGCTGCATCAGCTTACGATACAGTTAAAAGAAAAAATACGCGAATTGCTGAAAAAGGGGATGGCAGCAGAAGCCGGGACGGTGGTAGACCAGTTGCGGGTGTTACTGCCGCAGGATTTAGAAGTAATTACGCTGTCTTTGCAAGTAAAACTGCAGCTGCTCAAGGTATAAATCGCTTTTTATTTGAAATCGTGATATAGAGGAAAAGAACATGCAAAAAAAGCAATTGACAATTTCTGTTTTAGTATCTGGCCGGAAGGATACGACAGAAAAATGTCTGGATTCATTAAAAAATTTACGCGGGCAGCTGGATTGCGAATTAATATTGGTGGATACCGGGTGTGACGAAAAACTGCGTCAGGTTGTGGAGCGCTATACGGATCAGGTTATTGATTTTACATGGTGCGATGATTTTGCAAAGGCCAGAAACTGCGCGCTGGAAAAAGCAAATGGCGAATGGTTTTTGTATTTGGACGACGACGAGTGGTTTGAGGATACGGAGCCGATCGTAAGCTTTTTGCAGTCGGAGGAATCTAGGGAGTATGACCAGGCGGTATACAAAGCACGTAATTATTCAAATAAACAAGGGACAAAGTATACAGACGAATGGGTGTCCAGAATGATCCGTTTGCAGCCAGATACGCGTTTTGTTGGCAAAGTACATGAGTATTTGAGCCCGGCGCGCGGAAAGTGCAGGCAGATCGACGCTTACGTCCACCATTATGGCTATGCGTTTCAAAATGCGGCGGACAAGGAAAAGCATTTTAGGCGCAATGAGCCGTTAGTATTGGAGATGATCGCGCAGGAGCCGGGGAATATGCAGTGGCGGACGCAGTTAGTCCAGGAGTACGCCAGTGTGAAAGACGCGCAGAAGCTGCGCGGCGCAGCGGAAGAAGCGCTGCAGATGATTGCACGGGAAGACCAGTTTTCCGCCAACCAATGCCGGGGCGCTTTTTATAGCGCTGTAATTATAAGCTATTTTTTAGAAGAAAATTATAAAGAAGCCTATACGCAGGCAGCTGCGTTCCTGGAAGATGGCAGAAACAGTACGCAGTGCCGGTGCAGCCTGCTCAATTACGCGGCGGAAAGCGCATTTAAAATTGCGGAGTACCATATGGCGGAGCAGTATGCGATGCAGTATATGGAGCTGTATACGAAACTTCGCGAGCAGCCGGAAACAGACGAACAGAAAAAGATCATTTCAGATAGCATTATATTTGTCAAAGATGCGATATCAGAGGACGTATATCATAAAAACCTGTTATATTGGACGGTATGTATGATCCGCCAGGAAAAAAGCGCGGAGATCGGGCCGGAACAAACAGAACAGGTGCAGCAATATATCGATGTTTTGTTACAGGGAAACGGAGATTTTTTAAGAATGCCGGAACAGGTATGGGAAATCGGCCGCGCCCGTGTCGTCGATTTGGAGGAAATGCTGCTACAGCTGGATTTTTCCCAGTGGATCGCGGCAGTTACGGTTGTTGCATCCGGTACGACGCCGGCGGAACTAAAGCGGATGGAAAAGCAGATAAGGGGTATACAAACGAAGGAAAATATCCGATATAGTTATTATAGGATGCGGTTTGCCGATATTCTAGTGTTGGTGGAAGAAGAAGGGCAGGCAGGCTATGTTGACTTGAGGAACCATTTTGCCGCGTTTGCCAGTACAACGTTAGAATTTTACCAGCAGATCTATCGTCCAGAAGCATTTGAAGGTGAGATGGAAATGCTGCCGGATCATTGCCGCGCGGCTGTATGGGCACAGCGGATGCTTGACTGTGGAGGCCAGGAATGGGAAGAAATGCTACGCTGCCTTCGAAAATGCGCAAGGGCGTATCCGCAGCTGGGCGAAATTGTGAAGAAGTTCGCGGATCTGATCGGAAAAGAACAGGAGCAGGCGGCGGAAGAAGCACAGGCGGCGTCAGAAGAGCTGCAGGCAATGGTACTTCAGGTAAAACCGAAAATAATGGTAATGCTCGAGCATGGCATGACTGCGGAAGCGTACCAGGTAGTGCAGCAGCTGCGCCAGATGCTGCCGGATCATCCTGAAGTGGAGAAGCTGGATATATTAGTCCGGTCGAAATTAATGTGATTGATAGCATTCCTGTAGTCTGGGGGATTCAGGTGATTAATTTGAGCGTTGGAGATGGATGGCCATGGACGACAAGACTTTTTTTAAATATTTTGTAAATTATGAGCAGTTTACTGCCATGCTTTGCGAATATTCGTTTGGAGAAATTATTGTGGAAATCGCGCAGCTGTTGAAAATAACGGCTGCCCAGCTAGAACAGTACCCATTACAGGAGCTGCTGCATGTATCGCAAACAGTGATGTACCAGGATGTGCTGCATGAGCTGTTGGACAATCAATCCAGGTATGACTGGATCTACCGCCGACTTGCGGATGCGGTTTCCAGAGAGCTATTGTTTGAGTTGCTCTGTTTCAGGGTCTTGCCTGCGGCGAAATATTTGGAAGGAAAAATACCAGATAGCCGCCAGCAAACCGAGTGTATCAATATTGATGGATTTGAACGGCTAGAGCATGTGGAACAAACGCAAGAGCGTTCCCATGCGTCAACCGTATTAAAAAATAAAGACTATATAAAACATGAATTTCCACATATTCGGGTATGCGTAAACCCGGTGTTTTCCGATCTATGGGAAATTCCAAAGCTGCTGGATTATATGCATGCTGGCTATCAGTTTTATGTAAGGCGGGAGACGAAGGGGTCAAAGATGGAAATCGCCTTGTATGCAGCCCCGGCAAAACAAGCACCCCAAACGGTAAAGCAAGCCCCAAAAACGACAAAACCGGCTGGGGGGAAAAGAGTCGTAGCGATGGCGCCGTATGACCGGCCGTGGAACAATGTAGAATTAATCAAGGATTGCGGATTGATCCCCTATTTGTTATACAAGCGGCACGGCTGCGACGTGCGCATGGTTGGGGCAAAAGGGGAAGGGTATACGTACCATACGCTGATCGATGGCGTAACATTAGAATTTTTGGAAGACGGCAGCATTGAATCAAAAGTGCATTATATTAAAAATCATGCAAAGCAGATCGATTTACTTATTTTACGTGGGCCGTATGAAGACAATCGGGCTTTGGCGCCGATTTATAAATGGAACAATCCGGATGGAAAAATTTTTGTTGGATTAGACGCAAATTCCGCATGGATGGATCGGATGGAATGGGAACATCCACATTTTCAACTATTTATGGACAGCTGCGACGTGATCGCGACGAGCGGAGCGGCGACCGCGCGTTATTTAAATGAGAAATGGCCGTGGAAGATTGAGCATATTCCGAATGGTTTTTATGATTTTGAACGAAAAAACAGAATGCCGTCCTTTGAAAACAAGCAAAATATTATTTTGACTGTTGGCCGGCTGGGTACGACGCAGAAAGCAACGCATGTATTATTGGAATCCTTTGCGAAAATCGCTGATTTTTTGCCAGAATGGAAACTGCGGCTGGTAGGAAGTGTCGAGCCAACATTTCAAGATTATATCGCGCAATTTCGCGAGCAGTATCCAAAATTGCAGGAAAAGATCGAATGGGTAGGGACAATAGAAGACCGTGCGCAATTATTTGAGGAATACCGGAAAGCGAAAATCTTTGCGCTGACTTCAGATGTAGAAGGCGGGACGCCGAATGTCGTAGCAGAAGCCCTCTACCATGGATGCGTTGTCGCGACAACGCGGATTGATGCCTGCGAGGAGGCAACGGATGGCGGAAGGTGCGGCGTAATCGCTGATCGGGACGACGTTGATGGATTTGCGCATCAGTTATTGGAGCTGGCAAAGGATGAGAAGCTGGAAGAATTGTCCGTAGCGGCTTATCGATATGGGCGCAGGCACTTTGATATGTGTAGCATTACGGATAACGTATATGAACTGGCGTTTGGAGAGAATAATGGGTAGTATAGCGGCGACAGCCCATAGCTACATCTACAATGAGGATGGGCATGATAAAGTACTGATTAATTGTAAAAACTGTATAGAAAATAAGAGTAAAATTCCACTGGCAGTAGGCCCGAATGAACAGTTGGATGTGCGGAAGCTGATCGTACAGATACAAGGCGATTGCGGCAAAATCGCTGCAAAGTTAAACGTCCAGGAAAATTTTTACGACTATGTCGTTAATTTCCTGGCTGTCAGGGTATTGATGAAAACAGCGATGCCGTTGCGTGTGCTGCAGATCGGCAGTATGGGTGGTCGGCTAAGCTACCAGCTGGCGTCTTTGATCGGGGCTTATAATCCGGAGTCTTATTTTTGCTGTGTGTGCAGCGCTGTTGGGAATGAAAGCGGAAACTATTGGCTGGATTGGATTGCCCAGGTGGAGCATCCGCCAAAGCTGTCGATGCTAGCGGCGGATTATGATGATACGCAGCTGCAGGCAAAAAGTTTTGATTTAATTGTCGTAAACGGGGAAGAGCCTATGGAGCAGCCATACCAAGTGCTGCAAGAAACCGGGCGGCTGCTAAAAGAAGGCGGCGCCGTGTTATGCTATTCTTATAAACAGCCCCTGCTGGCCGACTGTTTTCGCATGGTATTTGGGCCATGTGAAGAATTTGGCGGCGAGACGCAACAAATAGATAAAATAGTACTTTGGGCATCAGATGTAAAGCAGATATGGGCCGGGGAAACAGGCCTATTGACAGAGGCAGAGATTACCGCATATTTGGATGCCGTGCAGGCGGCTTTGCGTTTGGATACAGGACGGGATGCGTTGCGCGTATTTCTTTCTGGATTGGATGCTTATGTGGATCGGGCGATAGAGCAGAAGCGGGTGGATTTTAAAGTTCGTCTGATGGAAATGAAAGGGCGGGTCTTGGATTGTATGTGTCCGCCGCAAGACCAGTAGGTCATGTCTATACACGATATACTTACGGGTGATAAAGTTTGCCATATAGCTTGAAACAACGACGCTCGTGAGTCGGCGTTAATTGGCAAAATTTACTGCACACCAGTATTAATACAGAACTTGGCGTTCGGCGCGTCCGCAGCTCGTTTCGCCTTGTTTTGGGATAAGAAAGGAGAATAAAAGCGTATGGTAATCAATAATCTGTGTTCTGTCCAGTCACAAAAATATATGAAGACCAACGAAAAAAAGAAAAAGGAATCAGTGGAGAAGCTGTCATCCGGCTATAAAATTAACAAAGCTGCCGATGATGCCGCTGGATTGTCGATTTCTGAAGATATGAGAAGGCAGGTGCGTGGGCTGGAACGGGCGTCCTTGAACTCTCAGGAAGGGATTTCTGCTATGCAGATTGCGGAAGGTGCAATGGCAGAAGCACAAGGGATGCTCCATCGCGGGCTTGAGTTATGTATTCAGTCTGCAAACGGTACGCTAAGTGATAGCGACCGGGCTTCGCTTCAGGATGAAATTGAACAGATTAAGACAGAAATCGATGCAACTGCTGAGCGGGCGTATTTTAGTGAAATTGAACTGCTCAAAGGCAGAGGTGAGGAAAGCCTTAAAGTAATTTTCCGGGATGGGCAAAACCAGGACTTTGCGTTGGATGAAGATATACTGGAAGAGGAAACTGACCCGGAGGACGGAAAAGATAAAGTCAAAGAAATGATAGAAGATCCGTATGAAACCGTACTTGGCGAGAGCCTTTTAAAACGGCCAAGGCAGGGGGGCGGACGTTCAGTTGCCGTACAGGCAGGCTCGGAAACCGGCGAAATGGCAGGCTTTGTGCTCCCGTACCTGTCATGTAGCAGAATTGGCATCGAGGATGTTCAGATTGGGACTGCCGAAGGAGCTGTCGAAGGCATCGACTGTTTTAAACGCGCATCCGCATATGTCAGTGCAGAACGCAGCCGGTGCGGTGCTTATCAGAACCGTATGGAGCATAATATTGCAAATGTGGAAAATACATCGGAAAATGTAACGGCATCAGAATCCCGGATCAGGGATACGAATATGATTAAAGAACAAATGAAATTTTCGAAAGAAAATGTACTTGCGCAGGCGAGCCAGGCAATCTTAGCCCAGGCAAATCAAAATTATGAGGGAGTTGTTAATTTACTGACATTTTAATTGCTGCCTTTCATAAGAAATAACGGGAATAAAAAATATATTTTTGTGATAAAGTGATGAATATGGAAAAATCTGCCGATACATATAGAAGAATCGTGAGGCTTTGAAACAAAGGCTTCTAACAGGATTTAGGATTTACGAAAAGCAACAAAGACGTAAAAATTGCAAACAGCGATGGCCGGTACATAGCTTTGGGAATATTATAGGCGATATTCATCACATGCAATCCCAGGGAAAGCCGGAAAAGGAATTCTTTATTATCATCAAGGAGGATTAAAATTATGAGTAGAATTGAAGGTTATGGTGTATACCAGGCAAATTATTATGCAAACCGCCCGCAGAGCAAAGCTGCAGCGGAAGATGGTTCTGTGACAAAGAAGACGGAGCAGACACAGACTACGCCAGTAGAATTAAGCGACGACGCGCAAAAGCTGCTGGAAGAATTAAAAGCGAAATATAAAGACATGGATTTTATGGTAGCAAGCTATAGCACTGATGAAGAGGCAGCTGAGTACCTGTCCAGGGGTACGAAAGAATACAGCGTATTGATCGATCCGGAGACGTTGGAAAAAATGGCCGCGGATGAAGATACGAAAAAGAAAAATATGGATATTCTCGATAATGTAAAAACAGACCTGAAGGATATGAAAGAACAGCTTGCGGAAGAAGGCAAAGAAGTAACACATATGAGCATATCTATTAATAATGAAGGCAAGAGGTCTTATTTTGTCGAACTAGAAGAAATGAGCGACAAGCAAAAAGAGCGCATTGAGAAGAATCGAGAAGAGAAGAAAGAAGAAAAAGCTGCGGCAGAGAAGAAAAAGAGAACTAGGGTCTATGCTGATTCGATCGAAGAATTAAAAGAAAAGATTAAACAGATAGATTGGAGTAAAATCAGCGCGGAAGAGGAGCAGACGCTGGGCGGTAAAATTGACGTTAGGCAATAAAGCGGTATAGGTTTCGTACCAAGCATTTCTTCATCGGCAGATATCGTAGCTTGCTTTTGAGAATAGATAGGATTACGATAAGCGGTAAAGTATGAAAACAGGACGAAATACAGATTATTATATCTGTTTGAAGTATAAAGAAATACAAGACAGAAGCTAAAAAATAAAAACTAATAAATTGAAACTAAAAAATAAAAACTAAATAAATACAAAATAAAAGGGCTGCCTTTGAGCAGCTCTTTTTATGTGCAAAAATATGGAATAATAAATTTTAATCAAAAAAGGTAAAAGTTAAACATTTCTTCTAGGATGCAAGAAGAGCAAAAGCTAAAAACATTTCTTAGTATGCAACAAAAGCAGGTGGAAGAGGCACTATATAAATATACATAAATTTTAAATCGATTCATTAGGATACTGCATGCAGAACTGGGAGGAAGTTATGGAAAATTATCTGGAAGTGGTGCACCGAGCAAAGCATGGGGATGCCAAAGCATTTGCAGACTTGTACCGCGAGGTTTATGAAGATTTATACCGGTTTGCAATTTATACATTAAAAAATTCTGCGGACGCGCAGGATGTAGTAAGCGATACTGTTATGGACGCGTTTTCATCGATTCGCAAGCTCCGGTCAGAAGAAGCGTTCAGAGGATGGATTTTTCGAATTCTGTCTAATAAATGCAAGAAGAAGTTGAAAGAATACGTGAATAAATCGGCTCCGCTGCCGGAAGAGCTGCCTCAGCAGCTTATCACGCAAGAAGGATTGGTTGACAGCGCCGAACATTTACAGGTACGCATGCTGTTTTGGGATTTGCCGCAGGAAGACCGCATGATTATTGCAATGCATCTGTTTGCCGGATATACAAGCAAAGAGACGGCATCGCTGCTACGTATGAATGAGAATACGGTGCGTTCGCGCGAGAGCAGGGCGTTGAAAAAAATGCGGGAAAAGCTAATGGAAGAACTGTAGTTGCATAGCATTTGTAAAAATAATGGAACAGCGGAGTAGGAATTGGAAAAATATGAAAAAATTAAATGCAGGGCATGACCGGAATAAAAAAAAAGGGAGGGAACAGGAATGGATGATCGTGAGTTGTTAAATAAAATAAAAGAATCTGCGGGGCCGATGAAAGTACCACGGCAGCTTGAGCCAGAGCAGATACAGGCGCGGTTGGAAGGCCGTATGCGGGTAAAGAAGCGGTGGTATAAGATGGCGACAGCCGCAGCTTGCCTGTGCCTATGCTTTGGGATTGGAAGCGTTGTGTACAGTAATAGCAACCGTATTGGAGCTGATGTTTTACAGCAAAACCAACCAGGCGGCACAACGGGGGATATACAGTCGTCCGTCCCGGCGGAAAACGGTACACAGACAAGCCGCGCAGATAGCGCCGGGCAAGAACAAAAGCAGGATACAGAAGCAAAACCGGAGCAGCCAATGAAAAAAATTGGAAAAATGTATACGTTGGCCTCTGATTATAAAGAGGTATACCGTGTATTGAAAAAGTCTTCTTATTGGAGCCAGAAGGGCGGCTCTGTTATAAATAGGAGGAGCGAATCCCAAAAAGAAGCCATTGGGGACTTTGCAGAAACGGAAGATGTACAATATGATGGAGGCGCGTCTGGCAGCGTCGACTTTTCGACAACAAATTTGCAGGTGGAAGGAGTGGATGAGAGCGATATTGTCAAAACAGACGGGCAGTATATCTATGTAGTGTAGGATGACAAGGTGCAGATTTTGAGTACAAAAGACAGGATTCCAAAAGTTGTGGGGCAGATTGTACCGGATACAGAGGAAGGCCTGGGCACGGTATGCGAGATATATGTGTCGGGACACGAACTGACGCTTATTTTGCAGGCGGAAAAAACCGCTATTGCAGAAAAAATTTCGGCTCCGCAAGATAGCGTTTCGGGGGGCGGCACTGGAAACAGTAGCGCTACGCAGGGCGCATCCCCAAAAGATGGCGCACAAGAAGACGACAAAGCAGCGTCCAGTGAAAAACAGGTGGGAAATAATACAAATTCAGAAAATAAGGAAAAGCAGGAAAGCAAACTGGCGGCAGCCGATATAGCATATCGCATGGATGTTTCCGTCGATACGAAAGTTTTGAATTATGACATTTCAACTCCACAAAAACCGGTGCTGAAAGATACGGCAATCCAGGACGGGTGGTATGAGACATCCAGGAAAATAGGCAGCCGCTTGTATCTGTTTACTACGCAGTCGATGTATCCGGACGAACAATGTATCCCGTATGTAAACGGCAGGGCGATTCCGGCGGATTGTATTTATCTCCCAAGGAAAGGCAACCAGGGGCTGGTGATGTCGTCAATTGATCTACAAGAGCATAGCAAAGTGCTTGATTCGAAACTGCTGGTGCACGATTATGCCAAGGTTTATGTCAGCCAGAGCTCCGTTTATCTGTATTATTCCGATTATACAAAAAAAGGCGAGCGGACGAGGATTGCCCGTTTTGGCTTGGACGCGGACGGGATAATACGCGCAAAGGCCGCAGCCGCTGTAAAAGGTGAAATACAAGACACATTTGCAATCCATGAACGGGAAGGATATTTGCAAGTGCTTACTTCTATCACCGACCAGGAAGAATGGGAAAACAGCGTCTATGTATTGGACGAAGATTTAAAAATAACAGGAAAAATTACTGGCATAGCAAAGGGGGAAATGATCTACGCGGCGCGTTTTGTCGGTTCTATAGGTTATTTTGTAACATACCGCAATACGGATCCGTTATTTAGCGTGGATTTCTCAGATCCGTCCAAACCACGTATTATTGGCAAGCTTAAGGTTACAGGTTTTTCTGAATACCTGCATTTTTGGAGCGATACGAAGATGCTCGGGATCGGGTTTGAAACAAATCCGCAAGACGGCAGCATTGTCGGGGTCAAATTATCGATGTTTGATATTTCCGATCCGTTAAAAGTGAAGGAAAAAGCAAGGCTTGTTTTAAACGACGCAGATCACTGCGACGCGATGTTTGACTATAAATGTGTGCTGGTCGATCCGCAAAAAAATGTGATCGCATTTACAACGGAAGATAACGATGCGGACGGCAGGCTGGATTATCGCGTATTTTCTTTTAAGAATGGTAAATTTAACAATAAATTAACGCGCGTGCTTAGAAAAAAGTATTCGTATCGAAATGGCGGCGCAAGCTGGCGCAGCCTTTATATTGGGGATGTTTTGTATCTGGTTAATGCGCGCAAAGCGTTTGCGTTCGATATGGGCCATAGATTTCAGGAGATTGGAAAAGTAAACTATTCAAATTAAAGCGCTTGTAAGGCCGGGAAACGCAGCCTACGCGATTGTATCGTGGGCTGCGTTTTTATGAGTGTAGTTTGTACAGAAATAAGCTGCTGTTATTTTTAAACGATAAATCAACTATTTTCCGGGCTGGAATCAGAGGGTGTACGCAAAGGATGCGTTTTTTAAATCAGTCGTTTTCCGGCTGGATGCAGCTGGTATTGCGTGTAGGACACATTATAATATTTGTCGAAGCTGCGTGCTTCTGCGAATAATGGGTCGTATACCCTGCCGTTTAATTCGACCCAGGCATGTTCGGTATCATGGCATACATAGACGGTAGGATAGCCGCATTCATGGAACAGGAATGCCAATGCGCTGGATTCTGATACGCAGCAGCCCTGGCGACGATCAAAAATATCGTTTGCAAACGTGATTTCCCATCCGTCCTGCATATAGATCGGAGACAGTTTCCGATACTGCTTATACGGAAATTGGAAAATCCATAGAAAACATTTCTTTATTTTTTCGCTTTTGTTGTCTGACGCGTTGGTGATCTGTTGTACGATCGCGCGTGCTTTTATCATGGTCTGGATTTTGGCGATATAAGAAGTTTTTCTGGCAGCAGTTCCGTCTTTTTGCAGTTTGATGCCGTCGACGGTCGTATTTGCCGCCATTTGCCCGTTTTCCCGGTCAAAATAATAATATGCGTTGCCGATCCGGTTCCAGCCGTATAATAGCGTGCCCTGGTGGTCTGCGTAGTAGGTGCCGTCGGATTCGTATATAAATTGGCTGCTTGGCATCCGGCCCATTACATTGATTTTTTTCGGCGTAATGACATACATTCCGCCGGCAGAGGCCGAAAAGGTAACCATCCCCTTTTTAGAAGCATGAAAAGGATGATAGGAAAGGCTGCCAAAAGTCCGCCGAGATGTTTGATAATAGTATATGTACAAGTTTCCACTGGATGGGGCCGGCACTGTAAATTGAAAATCTACCGGTAAATTATTATGGGCCGGTAGCTGTAAAAAGGCGGCCTGTTTTTCATTTATCTGATTTTGATTGAGCGCTTTTTGCAAATCTGTCTTTTGCGTACCAGAAAAGCCCGCGGCATCCTTTTGGATAAGCGCGAGGTTTAAAGGGCTGGCAACTTCTTCCAACCCCCGGGCATCAATCGTTGTCCGGTAATAGCTGCCTTGCGGATCTGTAACCTGGAGCTGGATGGCTTTGCCCGACCTGGAAATTTTGTTTATTGCCTGCGGATGCAGTGTGACTTTTTTAAAAGATGCCTTTGTGGTAGCGCTGCCTTCATCTGCGTTGCGTTGGATCACAACAGCGAGCTTAATCCGATCCGCCTTTTTACTCGAAACCGCTTTTTCAATTACCGGCACATCTACTTCCATGCTGACGTCTGCACCAGTGGAAAAAAACGCCGTGTAAACAGGAATTTTTACGATCGCTTTTGTGTCGGTTGTTTTTGTCGTAAACGCTGCTGGATAGACAGACAGATTTTTTAAATTTGTACAGCCGTAGAATATATTGTCTGCAATATGTGAAAGCGTGTTTGGAAACTGCGCATTGCGCAGCTGGGTGCATTGTGTGAAAGCCTGTTTGGCAATGCCCTTTACCTGGTACATAACGTCATCCTGTGCGATATACGCCGGGATAATGACAGAGCTCTTTATCGTTTGCGTATATCCGCTTACCTCGCACGTATTATTATCATGATACAGTGTGTAAATAATACCTTGGTCATCAGTAAAAGTAGGCGGCGTAGCCGGAGCGACGGAAGATGGAGGATTAACGTCTTGAATAGCAACGACATTGTGGCCGTTGGTTTCCCTCCTGTTGGTTTCCCCCCATGTAGAAACGGTAGGTGCCGCTTGCGTATATGTGCAGGTAGATAAGGATAAGATGGTTATACATACAGCGAAAATAAAACAAGCGCAAATTTTCTTTACATGAAATTTCATGGCGAGCCTCCCCCTTGTGTTGTTTGAAATAGTGGTAAAGTATAGAGCGTGTCTGAGAATTCTTCGTTTATCCGTATTCTATTATAATTATACACATTTTTACATATTTGCAAATAATATTAAGAGAAAAACTCAGATGGAGGTTGATATAGTTCTATTTTTAGTATTTACAGGCGGCAATGTTATTTTTGGATGCATTTTAGCAAATATATGGAAACTCGATATATACATTATTTGTTACTTTTCATGGGGGATATCCCTTAAAAATGACAAATAATAGGTTGTTATCCAACAAACCGTGAATATTTTTGTATCCCAGACGCCGGAACCAGGCAGCAGGCCCGTTCGGATGTTCCGCTCCGGGATGCAAGAAGT
>CASUON010000015.1 GCA_949457475.1 uncultured Lachnospiraceae bacterium | reverse complement strand
AAAGTAAAAGAGTGGCAGCTTTCGCCTAATTATGCCAATTCGATACTCCGAGAAGGCGACGGAATTGAAAAAGGCGATTGTAATGATACGACATATAATATAGAGATTAACTTTGCGGGAGTTTCTGAAAATATGGAACTCCAGATCAATACAGATTAATGGGCAGCGACTGCCTGTTAATAAAATGTACAATTATTAAATAAAGGAGGTATACTTATGGCTTACAAAATTGTAATTGCCGATGTAACTGAGCTGAGCGAGGAAATTATCGATGTTTCATTCAGCTCCCAAATCCCGGAAGATTCTTTTGCAAGGTCTTCTGACATAGAAGCAGAACTTATTATCCATGGAAAAGTTTCTTTTGACGCGGATAAACTGTTTATGCGCGATGCTGCAAAGAGTATGGCAACTTGGGCATTGGTAAAACCGGAAAGCGCAGACGCATATAAGAAAGTAACGGTAGAATATCAACATGCGACGGCGCCGAGAAAATATGAGTTTTCTCATGCGTTTGTCGTATATTATGACGAGAAGTTCACGAAGACGGACGGCGAGTTTACGCTTATACTGAAACAGAAAAAAGACAGGATCGACGGCGTAGTGATCGAGTAATTGTCATAGCTGGCTATATCAGATGTGATTTAACAGAAGGGCGTGCAGCTTATGTACGCCTTTCTGAAAATTCATAGGAGTTTATATGAAAACAAACCAGACAGCCGGAAAATGTGTTCTGGCGGGCATGCTTGCCTACCTGCTGATCCAGATTTATTTCATATCTTATTATATAATTCCTTCCGTACCAGAAGAAGCATGGGAAGACCTTGTGTGCCTGTTTCTCGTACAGTCTGTTTTTTTCGCTGTTTGTATCGTGGCGGTGTTAATCTTTGGTTTCCTGCAGCAAAAAAGAGAGGAAGAACAGTCGCCCTTTGCGTCCTTGCTGATTATTTCTGGGGAGGGGAAAATAAAAAGGGAAGTACCTTTACAGGGGAAACGTTCTTTTTTGATAACGGGTAAAAAAAATGGGAAAGAGGTTTTTATAGAAACCGTGCAAAATTCAGAGGCAGGCAGATATCTGTATGGAATATGCAATTTGATCCATGGGCAATGGTATTTTGAAGCTGTACCGGGCAGCCGGCTGGTAGGGCTGAAAAGAGGGGCTGAAAATATCGTATATAAACTAAAAGCGGAAGTCTTGTATCAGCTTTTCCCGGCAGATGTTATTTATGCAGGCACTTGTAAAATCGTCATGAGAAAACAAAAGAATACCTGGGAGGAGTAAAATGGGGCTGATCCGGTGTGAAAACGGTCATTTATTTAGTGAAAAGAAATATGGGCATGTATGCCCTTATTGCAATACTGCCGTTTATAAAAACAACGGCAAAGAGGAAGACCCTTTGGGCAGATATAGCGATGTCGTATATCTAAATGATCTGGAAGTGTTAAAGCCGGTGACCGGGTGGCTGGTGTGTCTGGAAGGGCCTTCCCGCGGCAGGGATTACCGGATCATAGCCGAAAAGAATTTTGTGGGGCGTTCTGGTGATATGGAAATCCGGATTCTGGGAGATGATACGGTATGCCAAAGAAACCATGCGATTATTGTCTATGATCCGGAGAAAAACAGGACAATGCTGCTGCCAGGAGATTCGCAGGGGCTGGTTTACATATTGGATGATGAGGATGAATGGGATGCTGTTTATGAACCTCGCATGTTGGAGGCAGGCGACCGGATTAAAGTCGGGCAGAGTGTCTTCATTTTTGTTCCGCTATGTGGGGAGAATGACGGATTTGTGTTTCAGTGGAAAG
The DNA here is from genome assembly GCA_949457475.1 of uncultured Lachnospiraceae bacterium. Taxonomy (GTDB): domain Bacteria; phylum Bacillota; class Clostridia; order Lachnospirales; family Lachnospiraceae; genus Eubacterium_J. The sequence continues at coordinate 20,355 of CASUON010000015.1, read as the reverse complement.
AGAATGAACCGACGTGAGGGAAACATATCGGATCGGGAATGCCCAGTCTATCGGCTCTTACCAGGTACAAAGCAATTATTTTTCAACAAAACGAAACGAAACTGGTACATTGTCAGTACTTGCGGATGGCACAATTGACCATATAAATGGCAGAAGGTGCGCTGTCCTTGCGACAGAAATATGCATGCAGGTTTTTTGTTCTTTGTTTCCGAATATAGAACCAGGCCCCTTATTTGATACGGTGGAAAGAAAAGTCCTCCAGGAGATGCGCACGTTTCTTTTTCTTGGAAAAACGCCGTATTTATCACTTAGTATGCAGTGGATCAGCCATGGGGAATTATTTTATTACACGGTGGGGCAAAATCGGGCATTCCTTTTTGACGGCAGGGACTTTAAATGGCTTGCTGAAAGGAGCGGCAGCGTCACTATCCGGCGCGGCATGACGGCAGGGCTGATTTCATGCGGAGTGTATGAAGCCTTGCATGAAAGGGAGATGGTTGCTTATTTGAGGGAAAAAGGGCATCCATATGGCCGGGCGCAGCAGATGATAGCGGGCGTTAGGGATAAAAATAGAAAAAAGGCGGGGAACGCAACCGTTGTGTTAGTTGAGGTTTGTTTATGAGAAACTTAAACAGTAAGCTGGTAATGAATTTCATATCGGAACAAGGAAACGATCCGATAGAAAAAACCTATGTCGCTTATACCCCGTTGGAAAATTATATGTGTATTGCCGTAGCGGAAAGCTACGATAATGAGATTGAGGAAAACAGCGCGCAGATTGCGGTCGAAGCAGTATTGACAGCTTTCGAGAAGCATCCCTCGCTAAAGCGTCTGCGGGATTATATTCGACGCGCAAATGAACAGGTGATACTACACAGCACAAAAAGTCAGTTAAAAGTAAGCCTTACTGTGCTTGTATCAGATTACACACGGATGCGGTATGCGGTTTGTGGAAATACAAAACTGTATGTATTGTATGAAAATTTGTTTATGCATATAAGTAAAACCCAGACGCGTTACCAGCAGCTGCTGGATATAGATACGGATGCGCAAAAAGAACCGGACATTTCAGAAATTCATAACCTGACTGGTTATCTGGGCAGGGATAACCGTATCCGCCCCTTTGTCTCGAAACTGATAGAGCTACATGAAAGTTCTACAATTTTATTTGCTACAAGCAATCTTTGGGGGCGCTTGTCAGAGATTGAAATTCTGGATGCTTATGAATATACCAAGACAGGAACAGAATTTTTAGATATCCTTCAGGAGCTGCTATTAAGCTACCAGGAAGAAAACGACCAGCGCATAGGTAGTTTTACTGCAGCAGTACTTTCGATAGAAAAAACATATAAAGAAGACGTACAGAAAAAGAAAAAAAGAAAACGGTTGATATTTGTGATTGTCGCGATAATTTGTGCAATTTTAATGATTTTCGTAGCCGCATTGTTTTTGATGCGGGCGATCGACAGAAGACAGATGAAAGAAATTGAATACCGAAGCCAAAAAGGCGTGCGGTATATGGATTATGAAAATTATGAGAAGGCGCTGGAAGAATATGAACAGGCGCTTACGTTAACTGATAAATTAAATTTAAATAATTGGCAGTATATAGAACAAAAACAGGAATTGGTCGATATGGTTTCCGGCAGGGAAGCGATGCTTGTCCTGCTGCAGGAAGCGCAGGCTGCTTATGCGGGTAGGGAATATGAGCAGGCACGGAAACTGTATACGCAGCTTCAAAAAGAAGCCGCGTACCAGGGGGTCGACGCGCTGGCAATGGATGCAAAAGAGATTTTGGAAAAAATTCTGATTCACTTACAGATTTCCCAATATGTATCACTGGGCGATATGTACCAGTCGACGGAAGATTATGAAGACGCCTTGGAGCAGTATGGGGAGGCATTAAAATATTTGAACCGGGTGATGGACCTCGAGACGCAGGGGGATGTACAGGCGAAAATATTTGGGATCAAGCAGAAGCAAAAAGAGCAAAGACAGGCGGAAGAAGCTGCAAAACAGGAAGAAGAAAAACAGAAGCAGGAAGAAAAAGATGCACAAAAGCAGGCGGCAGCTGACCGCGCTGTGGTGAAAATCAATACGCTAATTGCCAGTGCAAATAATGCGCTGGACGAGGGGCGTACGGCAAGGGCAAAGGAACTATACCGCCAGGCGCTTTCGCGGTATCATAAATTTTCAGGTTCTAGTGAAGACGCAGATAAAATATATCAGGAAGTTACAGCATTGGGGCAGGCGATCACAGAAGCTGAGGCAAAGGCGGCGGAGACCGCCATAGAAGAACAGCTGACGCAGGCGTCCAAATATATCCTCCAGGGAAAAGAAGCCGCAAAAAACGGGGAAAAGCAGAAGGCAAAAGAGTTTTATGACGCTGCGTTAGCCGTTTATCAGAAGCTTGACATATGGGACGAGCGGACGCAGGCAGTGTACGATGCAATTGATGAACTGGAAACGGCAGATGCTGGGGAGGTGGTAGGAAAGACGCCACAACCGGACGCTGGGGAGATGCCAGCCGGGATGTCGTGGCCGGACGCAAAGGAAGCAGAAACTGGAATGTCGTGGCCAGACGCGAAGGAAGCGGCAGTCGGGATGGTCATAAATTATGGGGTATAAAGGATGGAACAAATAAAGGAATTGCTGAAATCTAGAATTGCGCAAGTCCATGACCCGGTGCAGAAAATATTGTTACAAGATGTTCTGGTTGATGTGTTTGGAGAACTTCTTGGGTATAGCGAGGCGTGTTTTGCGCATTTGGAAAAAAAACTGGATGAAGAAATGCAAACGCCGGATGATTCCTATACTATCTATACCGGCGTTTGCAAAAAAGACGGCGTGGATGATGCAAGCCGCAGCTTGTTTGAAATCCAAAAAGACGAGAAAGAAGAGGCACATGTACAGGGCTATCTGGGAACGGTTTTTTTGGCTTGTGATTATCCGGCGGTACGCCATTGTATAGCCGAAAGCCACCGGGCAAGGATAGAGACAGATATGGGCGATTATGAGACGACGGTGCGGCTAGGCTATTGTAGTGCATATCTTAAAAAATTTGAATGGCTGTATCAGCAGTTTTGGACGAACCAGAAACCTTGGCATACGATCAATTGCCCGTTTGCCTATAAGCTGCTGGACGTTATAGATGAACAGCGGTGTGTGCCCCAAGAAGCTATAGTTGCCCGAGTCGAGGTTGATCTGGGAGAGTTTTCTGAATACGTGGAAAATGATATGGTGTTGGTATGGAATCTGTCACAGGAGATATACAGGCCGCAGATAGAGCTTGCTGCAGCCGGAAATGCCGCTTATTATATGCACCGGATCCCTTTGCCGGATTCGGCTGTCGGCTGCCTGGCTTTGACGGAAGGCGAGGAAGTATTTTCTACGGTCGTTACGAAAGACAGCATTTGCATACGGACACAGACGGAAAAATATAAAAATATAGAGCTTGCCAAGATCGAAAGGATGGATATGCAGAAAGACCATACGGCGCTTCGGTTTCCGCTTCAGACAAACCGCAGGCGGATACGGCATGCAGACCGCCAGGCTTATGCGCAGCCACGATATCTTTGGACACGGGGCGAAGCGGAACGGATTTTGCGTTCCTATGAAGTGTTTTCTGAATTTGAGCTGGAAGAGCTTTGTATAGACCGTCCGGGGGAATTGGATGCTATTGATATGAACCCCTTTGTTAAAGTACATTCGTTTTTAAAGAAAAAAAGGAAATTGGCCGTTGTCCTACATGCAAAAGACCAGACAGATATTTTCCGGTATGAAAAAATGTTTTTTCTGCTTGCGGAACTTCAATTGTGTACGCAAGAGTACGAATGGACGGGAATTATGAGGTAACGTATGGAAGAAAGGAATCAGATATGGGAGCCATATCTTGTTATGCTGCAACAGGAAGGGGATTTGGCGAAACTGCATTACCGGGTGAAAAATAACCGGGTATCCCCCTATCTGGAGCTACAGGCAGATAGCCTATACGGGAATGGAAATTACGAAGATAGTTTTTCACATCTGGACGTAAACCCTTATATGCGTTTTTTTCAAATTTTTGACCCGCTGCTAACACCAGACGACCTGGGGTATGAAGCGTTTAATGAAGCATTGTCGGATGTTTTACTGCACTATCTGGCGGAACTGGATCTAAAAATGGGGATGTGCAGGCGGGATTTTTATATCCGGTTTTTGGTTCAGGATATGGAAGACGGGGTATTTGGCGGGATAGATGAACTGGCGGCATTTACAAAAACAGAAAAGCAAGAAATTGCAAGCTGGCTGCTTAACTTTTATCATACCGGGGACGGGCCGGCAAGTATACAGGGCGCAATAAAGCGTCTGCTGCCTTTTTGCGAAGTATATATCCGGGAAGGGGAAGAGTTTGTGTTTTATATGAGACAGCCGCATGATGACGAGGAAGAACGAAGGCTTCGGTTTTTAATTCGCCTGTTTTTACCAGTGTCGTATTCTAGTACGATACACTGGACACGGACATATGGCGTAATCGGCTATGAAGAGACCATGCATTCAGAAGAGTTTATCCTAGCTTGATTCTAGAGCGTATTTCAAAATTCGCTGTAGTTCGACAATATGCCGAAAACTAGAAAAAGAACTGCAAAAATAAATAAGTGCAGTACATGTAGCATGAGGCTTATAAACTTGAAATATAAATAAGGTGCAGTACATGCAGTATAAGAAATATGAATGAGGTGCAGTACATGCAGTATGAGACATATAAACTTGGAAAGCTGAGAAAAAATCCGATCCGCCGGCTGTATACACGTGAGGAACTAGAAGCGTTTGATCTGCCAAGGTTGCGGGAAATATGCCGTACAGAAAATATTAAGCCCCCGGCATTGGAAATACTTCAAAATAAAAGGGAGCTGGCAGCCTTGCTCTATCGTTACCTGGGCGTTATCAAAGAGCCGGGAATCGCGTTGTATACAAAGGAAGGCTGCGGGCGCCTATGCGAAGCATTTGAAAAGGCGGGGCTGCGGAAAAATGGCGGCGTAGAAGTGCCGGCGCAAATGGAATTATACCAAAACCAGACTTCTTTAGACGATCCGGATGCCCCTTATACGATTATCAGCAGGCAGGAACTTGGCGTTTATGCGTTTCTAGTAAATGAAAAGCGGGAAATCCAGGTAATTTTTATGGTGCACCACATCCATGGCGAAAAATATCTGCTGCGAGCTGATCGTCAGCGGATGAATCCGGAGATTCCGGCTGGCCGTTTTCAGCAATGGGAACTGCTATTGTTGGAAACAGCACAGGAAGAAAATGTTGTCCGGTGCTATCAGGGTAAGGAGCGGAAAAAAAGTACGATTTCCTATATTGGCGTACCAATTTTGGAAGTATGGGTGAAAGAGATACCGGAGTCTGATGAACCTTTAATTATCGACTACGGGACTTCTTTTACCACTGCGGGGACCGGTTTTCATTTACCAATCAACCAAGTGGAAAATGTGCAGCGAGCTGCATTTCCACAAATGAAAAATGTGCAGCGGGCGTCATTTCCACAAATGGAAAATGTGCAGCGGGTCGCATTTCCGAAAGTGATGGATTGCGACCAGGAAGGGGGTGCCAACTGCGTCAGCTGCGGGCTATGTCCAAGTGTGATTGCCGTAAAATACTGCGGGGATGGCATCCACAGCCATATGACGTTTTTGTATGGGGAAGAGGCTGTAGAAGAGGAAAAAAACAGAGGTTTTATGGCGCGCAGCAGCATATTTTATGATATGAAACGCTGGGCGGGCCGCTACCGGGAGCGCATCTTGGTGACTGATCTGGAAGGGAACAGCTGTGAGGTTGAACGGCTTGTACTAATACGTGCGTTTTTAAAATATATCATTGACCGGGCTCAGCAGCAAAACAGGGTGAGGTATACAAAGATTTGCTTTACCTGTCCGGTAAAACAAAAAGCGCTTTCTCTGCGCATGTACCAGGAAGCACTTCCGGAATATGAAGTGATGACAAAAAATATAACGGATGAAGCCGTTGCAGTCGCCTATCATTTTCTGGAACAAAGCATCCACAGGCTGGATTATGAGGATGGCGTCGTCCGCAAGATGTTGATTTTAGACTGTGGGGGCGGAACAAGCGATATGGTAGGCTGTAATTACCAGATTGTAAATGAGGGGATTACCAGCCGGCTGGAACTGCATGTTACATATGCGCATGGGGATACCAATTTTGGAGGGAACCAGCTTACTTGGCGCGTTATGCAGTATTTAAAAATTCGTCTGGCGGAGTTTTTTTTCCAGCGGCCCCAGGTTTCCATGGACGCTTTATTTCCAGGCATATTTGCGCAGCTTTATGAGAAAGTGGACGAACAAGGCGTAGAAAAGGCGTACGAAACGTTTACAAAGGTATACCGACAGGTAGAACAGCTGATCCCAACCTGCTTTGAATTTTATAGAAACCAACCGGAAAGCTCATATTTAAAGGTGCGCAGCAACTATTATTTTTTATGGAACCTGGCGGAAACCGTCAAAAAAAAGCTTTATTATACGCCTGGCGTCTGCAGGGTGGCGTTGCGCCCGCTGTTTTCGGATTTTGTGCCCTATAGCTGTTTTGAGGATTTTCATTTATTTATTAGAAAAGAATCCGGGATATGGGAAACCCGTACGCTCTGCCCGGAGCTGTCCGTAGAAAAAGAAGAAATCCACCTGCTCCTAAAGCCGGATATCTATGGCTTTTTAAAAAATTTTATTGAACCATGGTATGAGAGCGGGCGCCTAAGAGATGTAGACCGCATTGTATTGTCTGGGCAGAGCAGCAAAATAGACCTGTTTCGGGAAGTCATGAAAGAATACGTAGCGGGGAGGAAAGCAAAAGCTGGCAGGGAAACTGGCTGTGAACGCAAGTTTATGTGCTTGGACGGGGCTATGGCATACCAGCAGGATTTAAGGACCGGAAGGATACGCGTCGCATTAACCTATGAACCAGCGCATATGCCGTACTCTATGACAGCGGAAGACTATGACAGCGGCGGGCGGCAGAAGACATTGTTGGAAAAAGGGGATCCGATGGGCGAGCTCTACAGATATTTGTCCAGGCCGGTTGGGACGCAGGAAATCATCTTTCATTTAAAGGACGGTATGGGAAAGGAAATTTGTTGCATTCCATACCTGCTGCAAAATGGTGCGGAACGAAAAGCCGGGTACGGCGCGTTGTTTGAGGATTATCCGTTTATTAGGCAGGAAGATTTGGACAGCGTGCAAAACGGGGAACTGCGCGTGTTTATATTTGCGGATAATGAAAACTGGGGATTTTCCGTCTTGGAAACAATGAGGGAGGAAAATGAGTTTTACAGCCGCCAGCCGGGGTTTGTCCCGTTTGAGCCAGGGGCATGGGAAACGGATTTTTTTGATGGGAGGCATTAGACGGATGCAGCAATTCATAGAACCGCTGTTTCAAAAAGGAAGGGTGTTAAAAAAAGAAAGCCTGGATGCGTTAAAAGCTTTTCCGCAAGGGGTTGTCTCGCTTGGGTTGTCCGATTGGTCGCCCGGCGTATTGTATGGTTTTGACCTTGCCTATGAAAACGGGCAGGTTGAAATTTCCGCAGGCGCGGTATGGTATCAGGAACAGCTGATACAGGTAAAAAAAGAAACGCTCCCTTTTCGCGCTTATGAGCAGCAGGTTACGGCATGCTTGCGGCTGTACCCCAGTTTTTGTACAGAGGATTTTTTGATACGCCAGATGGAACTGCGTTTAAAAAACGGGGAGCCTGGAAAAGATGAGATCGAGCTTGGAAGGTTCCGGTTATCGAAAGGCGCGCGGTTAAGGAAAGACTATCGGGATTTGCGGGACTGCCGTACGGCATATAATACGCTTGACGTTACGCAGATTCCCTACGCGGGCCCGGGCGGAGCGACCGTATCGCCGCTGCTGTTGCGTACGTTTGCCCGAATGGTACTGATGAATAAAAATGCCGGGGAAATGGATGTCCAGTTTGCGTTTTTATGCCTCAACAGCCGGATTGTTTCCAGGGAATGCCTGCTTTATTATTTATGCCGCAGGCTTTGCGAGCCGCTACGGGAGCTGTCGCATAGTGAAATTTATGAGCGTTTGCTGCGGATTGCAGGGCCGGGCGGCCGTGGAATCAAAGAGGGGCATAGGAATGACGGGCCGGCGATTTATTAGTTGGATCAAGGAGGGCATAGGAATGACGGCGGGTAGTGCGACCTGTTGCGGCAATAGAAGGATGAGAGGAACGCAAAGAAAAGGAAGGAGAAGCTACTAGGCAAAATATCAAAAGAAAGGAGAAGCTACTAGGCAAAATATCAAAAAACTGGTCTTCCAGGTACTGAAGCTTCATCAAAGGATCGGCAATATCCGTACGGATTACATTAGACATGTGTAAATGAGGTTGTGATAATCAAGCCATTTTATATCGTAGGAAAATGTAAATTAAGCAGTATGAGGAAGAACATGCATCTGTCAAAAAAGATGCTGCAGTAGCGAAGAAAAGTTATGGGCCAGTCTTATGTAGTACATGGGGCAAAAGTAAGCTGCACGATGGGAACGGTCGAAATGCCGTTAAAAGTACTTCCAAACAGGCGTGTTAAATTGCGAGGGAAGATGAGGGCAAATATTGGCGATTGCAAGCCGATGGTTAATGTCGGCCCTTTTGGCGTATGCAAAATGACGAAGCTGCCATGTGTGCCGGCGTGCGTCATATGGCTGAACGGGAAAATGAATGTGCTGGTAGACGGGCTGCCGGCCCTATTGAGCAATTCGATGACTGTCTGCCCGGTTGGCGCTGGGATACTTAAAATAAAAAAAGACGGGCAGTAGGATTGCCACTGGTTGCAGATAAAATTTTAAAAGAGAAGCCTTAGCATCAAAAAAATGGAAAGATTGCCATAGTTGGAATGCATAGAAAAAGTATACGGGCGACTGTCAAGGGGGATATATGCGCAATTACGGGAATGAATATGGGGATGAAGGGTTCATCCGGCTATTGAGGGACAGGCAGGAGGAAGTACGAAACAGGGATATTCAAAAAGGTAGTGTCTGGGCGGGCGACAAAGAGCTTGTATTCAAAGAATATGAAGTGATAAAAAAACAGCTTTTTATTTATATTCCGGACGAATTCGCACTTTTGGCAAAAGAAACGGCGCGCCAGAAATACCCTTATGAAAACCGCCCGGAGATTATATATGCGGACCCGCAAGGCAGCGTTACGGTTGCTTTTACACATAGAAAGGAAAAGCTGGATACTGGGCAGGAGGAAGAAGTCCGGGATGCGATAGCGCAAGTTATGCGCCAGCTGTATCCGTCCGGGATATTTATGGAAAAGCAGTCCGTTGTTACTTACGCGGCTCAAATGCCAGTCGCCTGGTTTGATTTTGTGACACCAGCGATTGATGCGGACATCTATAACCTAATGTTTTTTTATGCACTCAATGGAAAGCTATTGATGGGGGCATGCAACTGCCTGCAGGCGGATCAAGAAGAATGGAAGGAGTTCTTCGTACAGATGATAAAAACGCTCCGCTCTGCGTAAAGGAAACGCAGTCCGATAGGATAGCGATCATTTTTCAAATGTACCCAATTATTTTTCAATGCACTCCGGAAAGGAAGGTATGATATGGAACTGCAGGAAGTCGGAAACTATGTTGTGGAGCCATTTGCACTTGAAAGAATTCTGAAACTGGAATTGGTGAAAAGGATCAACGACCATGCCAGGCTATATGTCAGAGGCATTTTGAAAGAAGGAGAAGAGGACAGCCTGATCGGCGGATCGTGGGAAGAGACATGCATAAAACTGAAAGAAGCAGGAAAAACGCTGTTTTGCGGCGTTGCATCCGACGTAGGGATTATTTGTGAAAGCGGCGTATATTATCTGGAGGCGGAGGCGGTTTCGTGGACTGTAAAAATGGACAAAGAAGAAAAGAAGCGTTCGTTCCAGGAAAAAGGCCGCAGCTATAAAAGCATTGTCAACCAGATCGTTGCGGAGTATGGCGGGACTGTAAAATGCCCGGCGCCAGATAAGCAGATTGAAAACCTACTGTTGGAATACCGTGAAACAGACTGGGAGTTTTTAAAACGTTTGGCATCCCATAGCAACAGTGTGCTGGTTGCTGATGCGACGGCTGAGAAACCGTCGTTTTCCTTTGGGCTTGCGGATGGAAATTCTTATGGGGATGATACGGCTAACAGCGGAGATTTTTCTGTAAGAAAGAAGATGGCGCGTTATCGAAAACTGTCGCAGTGCAGTGAAATATCTTATCAGGAGCAAGACGCGGTAGAGTATACGATCCGTACCGACCAGGCAGCGCTGGAAATCGGAGACTGTATTTCCATTAAAGGAAATTCCCTATATGTACGGGAAGTGCGGCTTTGTCTGAAAGGCTCTGTATTTATGTGCTATTGCAGCGCGACAACAAAGCCTGGAATATCGGCACTTAAAGCCTGGCATCCGAATATCAGCGGTTTGACGCTGGACGCAAAAGTATTAAAAGCAGAAAACGATACAGTAAAAGTACACCTTGCGATTGATGCATCCCAAGATGAAGCGACTGCGTATCCATTTCCATACGCAACCGGCTATTCGGCGGAAAACCACACAGGATGGTATGTAATGCCGGAAACAGGCGATACGGTACAGGTCATTTTTCCAACTGAAGATGAAAATAAGGCGTATGCCGTCCAGTCCGCAAGGCAGGAAGATACGGACAAAACATCAGATCCGCAGGTGAAATATTTGCGCACACCAAATGGAAAAGAGATTAAGTTAGATAAAGAGGAGATACTGATAACCGCGAATGATTTTGTGACATTGATCCGGATAAATGAGACGTCTGGCATTGATATTATTACCGACCAGGAAGTGCAGATTTTGAGCGAAGGGAGCATAACTGTCACTAGCGGAGATGCGATTACGATGGTTAGTGCGGACGATTTTAATATTTGCGCCGGGAAAAACCTAACGGTTACAGCGGAAGATTCGATTTCAATGACTTGTAGCGAGAACAATCTGACTATGGAGCCGGACAAAGGGACAAGCGTATCAGCCCAAAAGCCGGTTGTAATAACTAGCGGTGATACGATGGACTTAGCCAGCAAAGGGAAATTTGGCGTGTCATCGGATGATGAAATGCAGATACACGCATCGAAAAACTTATCGGCATCCTCCGGGAAAAAAATGGCGTTGTCTGCATCCAGTGCGCTAGAAGAGTCCTGCAAGGCCAGTTCGATTAAAATGAATGGAAATATAGAACTCAAAGCTACTTTAATAAAAGAAAATTAAAGCAAGCGAAAATGGCTGCGTGGGTTGAAAAAGCGATTAAAACGGGCCGTATAGGCTGATAAAAAGTAGAACGAATAGAAAGGAAAGGGGTGCGGGGATGGGTTACTCAGAGAATGTACAGGAAATCCAGGCAGCCGGCGGTTTTGTCCCGGTTGCGGGAAGGGCAGGCGGCAAGCAACAGGCAGGTAATCGGTGGGAAAGCGCGTCTGTCAGTGCGGCTGCTGCCGTTCCATGTATTGGTGATCCCGCGCCTTTAAAAGAAAAGCCCGCGGGGGGCGGCGTAAAGACGGCCGGGCAGGCGACTGCAAAAATGGCAGGCTTAAACGCGTCGTTTGGCATGTCCAAGGGCAAAGCAAAAACCGGAGCTGGAAAGGCTTCGGGACAGGGTTTGAATGATGTAAAGAACGACGGCAAAAAAAGGTGCCTAAACGGCAGGTGTTTTACCGCGGATACTTTAATCTATACAAAATATGGATACCGCCCGATTAAGGAAATCCAGGCAGGAGACGAAGTATATTCTAAAGATATCCATTCTGGCGAAGTCGGGCTGAAAAAAGTTACAGAAATATGTAGGACGCAGGCCCATACGATTTACCATATCTGGCTGGATGAAAGCGAAGAAATTAAAATGACCGCTTATCATCCGTTGTTTATCCGGGAAAAAGGTTGGGTGAATGCCATTAACCTGCAAAAATACGACGTTGCGGCCACAATGGAGGGTACTGCGAAAATTACAAAAATTGCCAAGGAGCGCTTAGAACAGGCGGAGATGGTATATAATTTCCATGTGGAAGAATGGGCATCTTATTTTGTAGCAAACTGCCGCTTGTATGTACATAACGGGGAAGAACGCCATATAGAAGACGATAAGGGCCTTGACCAGATTGAGGATGATCGCGTCAGGGAAAACGTATCCCAGGTAGACTGCAAAGTAGTAGGCACCTACAGCGCGGAAGAGGTAAACGCCACGTTCCCAAGCAATTACGAACCTCCTTATAAAGAAGGGACGCAGGTAGTGGAGATCGAATTAAATAAAGATACCACCTTTTCAAGGGTATATCATCAAAATCCGGACGGAAGCAGTAATATGGAAGGGAGCTGGTCTATGAATGAAAGTGAAATAAGAGGACTAAGCCCGGATGAAATCCGAGACAAGTTTTCATTGCCAGAAAAGCCAGACAGTATCTGTGACCAAAATGTTCGGGCCGGGACGCGTATGCGTGTAGGCGAAGCTGCAGGTGTTGGTAAGTACGGAGCGAAAGGCGGGGGAATCCAGTTTGATCTAAAAGGAAACAGAAATGCAGGGACAACATTTACAAACGGAAGGCCATTGGGGTGATAAGATGTATCAAATGAATGACAACCAGATTGAGATTAACCATCAAAAATACGAGTTTGAATACAATATAAAAAGAGTTATGCAATACCAGGAGCGGTACATTGTTCTGCTGGATATCCCAGGTGATAAAAATGATATCAATAACCTATATTGCCTGGATGGACAGGCGAAGCTGCTCTGGCAGGCCGAAGACCTGGAAACAATTTATCCGGGAGCAGATCATATGCCTTATGAACAGGCAGGTATTGTAGACGGTTTTATTTCTGCCTGGGATTTTATTGGGCGTACTTATAAAATCAGTATAGATACCGGGAAGATTGTTGGTTATTTATCAGGGAAATGACGAATCATAAGGAAGGCGGTAGTCTAGGCAATTTTTAATAAATGAAGAATTTTATACCCATTTTTTACGGCTGATAGGGAAAGGCGGCAAGCGGTTGCGCCGCTTTGGCCTTACAGTCGTGAAAAATGGGTTTTTATATTATCATGTGTTTGATCTTGACGGAGAAATAGCATTAGGAATCTGTTGTTAGATATGGTATGATTAGCTTATTGGTTTTTTGCGAAAGGAAAAAGGAGTAAATGTAGAAAGGGAATAAGCTGCATGAAAGAGAAATGGTTTGTAATGAACAAAAAAGCAGATTTTAACGCGATCGGAAAACGGTTTGGCATTGATCCGGTGACTGCGCGGATTATCCGTAACCGTGATATTATTGGGGAGGAAGCGGTATCTGAATTCTTAAATGGATCGGTGCAGAGCCTGCACGACCCACATTTGCTAAAGGACGTGGATAAGGCTGCTGTCCTTGCGGCCGAAAAAATTGCGATGAGAAAAAAAATCCGGATTATCGGGGATTATGACATTGACGGGGTGAACGCGACTTACATATTGCTGCATGGGCTGCGAAATTGCGGGGCTTTGGCAGACCATGTGATTGGAGACCGTGTACACGACGGCTATGGGATCAACAAACATATGATTAAAAAAGCGCTGGAAGACGGCATAGATACGATTATTACTTGTGACAACGGAATTTCTGCGTCTGAGGAAATTGCTTATGCAAAAAATGAGGGCATGACGGTAATCATTACTGACCACCATGAAGTCCCTTTTACACTAGAAGATGAAGACGGTGCGAAAGTATATCTCCTTCCACCTGCGGACGCGATTGTGAACCCCAAACAGGCGGATTGCCATTATCCGTATCCGAAATTATGCGGGGCAGCGGTGGCATGGAAATTTATTCAGGTATTATATGAACAAATGGGGATACCGCAGGAAAAGAGTTTTGAAATGATCGCGCATGTAGCGTTTGCGACAGTCGGGGACGTGATGGATTTGATGGGGGAAAACCGGGTACTGGTAAAACTGGGCCTGGAGGCGATCCACAAGACACAAAACCCTGGACTTCTTGCGCTGATCGAGCAAAACCAGCTGCAGCGCGAACAGATAAAAGCCTGGCATTTTGGCTTTGTACTTGGTCCTTGTATCAATGCCAGCGGAAGGCTGGATACAGCGGTGCGTTCTTTGCAGCTTCTGCTAGAAACATCGCTGGAGCGGGCCGCGGTTCTGGCAAAGGAGCTGGTAGAGTTAAATAGCAGGCGCAAGAATTTGACGCTGGAAGGCGTTGAGCAGGCAAAGCGGATAATCGAAGAACAGGGGCTTTACAAGGATAAAGTACTGGTCGTCTATCTTCCGGGCTGCCATGAGAGCATTGCCGGCATCATTGCGGGCAGGATTCGCGAACAGTATCATAAACCGGTATTTATCCTGACAGATGCGGAAGACGGCGGAGTAAAAGGTTCCGGGCGTTCGATAGAAGCGTATTCTATGTATGACGAAATGACGAAGTGCCGGGAGCTAATGACCAGATATGGCGGGCATCCTATGGCTGCAGGGCTGTCAATGGACAAGGGGAATGTGGATAAATTCCGCCAGAAACTCAATGATTGTGCAAATCTGACGGAAGAAGATTTTGTAGAAAAGGTACATATTGATGTGCCTATGCCATTATATTATATCCATCCGCAATTGCTGCGGGAATTCGAATGCCTGGAGCCGTTTGGTAAAGGAAATGAAAAACCAGTATTTGCCGTCCGGGACGTCCATCCGTTACGGGCGGCGCTTATTGGCAAGAATAAAAATGTGTTAAAGTTTCTATTGGAAGACGGCGCTACAGGGAGCATGGACGCGGTTTATTTTGGAGATGCCAACCTGTTATTGGATTTTCTACGGGAAAAATTTTCGAACCAGGAGGTAGACGCATTGTTTAACGGTATGCCGCAGTCGATCCGGTTTTCCATTACCTATGACCCTTCTATTAATACATACCGGGGCAATGAGAATGTGCAGGTGGTTATACGCCATTTTTGTTGAGCGTAATAGTTGCGGGCGGTAAAGAAGAAGCAGTTTTTAAAGCGGCGGAGTATTATCAGAGCGAATGATCCGATAGGGTAAAAATTGTTGTTAAAAGAATTATATATTGATGAGCAAAATGGTTTGCCGACAGCGCCGACGTACGAGCGTTATTGTCTTAAAATACATGGCAAATTCGTCGCTCGTAAATATATATTTTTAAGGGGAAGTGCTGCGTTATTAACAAGGCGTTCAATGTGAGAAGGATGAAAAAACGATAAAGAAGGATGAGAAATAAGAAAGAATGATAGAGAATGAAAAAAGATGAAAAATAAGGAAGAATGATAGAGAATGAAAAAGGATGAAGAATAAGGAAGAAAGGGTGTTGAGTTTTATGAAAAAAGGAGATATTGGTGAAGGGACAATTGAGAAGGTCTTATTTCCCAATAAAGGAATTTTATATACGCAGGATGGGGAAAGGGTCATTGTGAAAAATGGCCTTCCTGGGCAAAAAATCCGATTTTCTATCCATAAAAAGCGGAAAGGAAAATGCGAGGGGCTGCTGCTGGAAGTTCTGGAAAGGTCGCCCGTCGAATTGGAAAAGCCGTATTGTGTCCACTTCGGAGATTGCGGCGGCTGTGCGTATCAGAACATCAGATATGAAGAGCAATTGAAGCTTAAAGAGAAGCAGGTACTGGAGCTTTTGGTGCCTGTGGTAAAAACGGGGCAGGAAAAGATAGTACAAGGCGTATCAAAGCCGGGGTGGTTTGAAGGGATAAAGCCAAGCCCCCGCCAATTTGCGTATCGAAATAAAATGGAGTTTTCGTTTGGAGATGAATACAAGGATGGCCCGCTGGCGCTCGGTATGCACAAGCGGGGGAGTTTTTATGACCTTGTGACTGTAGACAGGTGCAGGATCGTGGATGCTGATTTTAATCAGATTTTGGAAAGTACCCTGGCGTTTTTTTCGAAAATGGGAGTTTGTTATTTTAAAAAGAAATCCCATATTGGTTATTTACGCCATTTGCTGGTGCGAAAGGCGGCAAGAACTGGGGAAATACTGATTGACCTGGTAACGACAACGCAATCTTGCGGCAATATGGCGGAGCCAGATTTATTGGAAGGATTTTGCAGTACGCTACGGCAGCTGGATTTACAAGGATGTATTGTAGGTATTTTGCATACAAAAAATGACAGCATTGCGGATGCCGTCAAAGATGAAGGTACCAAGATATTATATGGCAAAGGTTATTTTTTTGAAGAGCTGTTGGGCTTAAAGTTTAAAATATCCCCGTTTTCCTTTTTCCAGACAAATTCGCTGGCGGCGGAAGTGCTATATGATACGGTACGGGGGTTTGTTGGAAAGCCGGATAACGGACGTTCGAACGTGATCTATGATCTATATTCCGGTACCGGCACGATTGCGCAGATGATGGCGCCGGTTGCGCAAAAAGTGATCGGCGTGGAGATTGTGCCAGAAGCGGTAGAGGCAGCCCGGGAGAATGCCGAGTGGAATGGATTGGAGAACTGTGAGTTTATTGCTGGAGATGTATGGAAAGTGCTAGATACGATAAAAGAAAGGCCGGATCTGATTATTATGGATCCGCCGCGAGAAGGAATACATCCAAAGGCGCTGGAGCGAATAGTCCGTTATGGGGTGGAGCGGCTGGTATATATTTCGTGTAAGCCGACAAGCTTGGTGAAGGATTTGGAGGTGTTGCAGGCTGGTGGGTATGTAGTGGAGCGGTGTTGCTGTATTGATCAGTTTCCGGGGACGGTGCACGTTGAGTGTGTGGTATTGATGTCAAGGGTTGAGAAATAGAATAGCGGAAAAGTGCAGAAAACAAGGGATTTCCGGGAGTTGGGACGGTTTGGAAAATTGTTTCGGCTCCCGGATTTTTTTGTTTGTTGTATTGTGTGGAAACATATCCACTGCTTTTTGGGTGGGATAGCCCCGTTGACAGGTTAGATATGGGGGATGTTGTGGAGATAGGATTGTTAAGAGTAGGTTGAGCGGATAGAATAGATAAAACACGTTGTTTCTGGTGGAAAATAATGTACTTGCTTTATTTCGTTCGAAAACTTGACAAAAAGTCTCTTAATTGTTATTATGACCATAAAAACAAATTTAGTCAAAAAGAGGTGGTGGCAGTGCCAAAGAGTTACTCTGAGCAGGAAAAAGAATATATAAGGAAACGCTTAAAAGAAGAAGCGGCAAAATGCCTTGCGAAGTACGGCGTTCGGCGCACAACGGTTGATGAAATCGTAAAGCGGGCTAATATTCCAAAAGGGACTTTTTATCTTTTTTATAAATCAAAGGAACTGCTTTTGTTTGATGTTATTCAGGAACAGCAGGAGAATGTCAATCGTGAGTTGTACCAATCGATTTCTGGTATTGCCGATACGGAATTTTCGGCAGAAAAGCTGACCGATGTGATTTTCGGGTTTTTTAAAATGACAGAGAAAATGTTGATTTTGAAAATGCTTGATGTTAACGAAGTGGAATTGCTTGCACGTAAGCTGCCGCGGGAAATAGTCGAGGAGCATTTTCAGGACGATACGGATACGATTGAAAAAATATTTGCCCTGCTCCCCGTAAAAAAAGAAGTAGACATAAAGGTTGTCAGCGCCGCATTCCACGCGGTCTATTTTGCAACGCTGCATAAAGCGGAGATTGGTGAAGAAGAGTATGATGAGGCGCTACGTATTTTAATTTATGGAATTGTAACGCAATTTATTTAAAAAGTCCGGTTGTCAGCCGGACTTAAAACAAATCATCAATTGACTATTAAGATATATTTAGTCATATAGTATAAGGAGGAATATATGATACAAGTTAGCAATCTTTCGTTCAGCTATACAAAGCAGCCTTTTATTTCTGATATGAACTTTTCTGTTTCTTCGGGTGAAATCTTTGGATTTTTAGGACCGTCTGGGGCAGGTAAAAGCACATTGCAAAAAATACTGATAGGGCTGCTGACCAATTATAAAGGTTCTGCGATGGTAAACGGTATTGAGTGCAGGGAACACACAAAGTGTTTTTATGAAGATATAGGGGTGGATTTTGAATTTTCAACCATGTATGAAAAATTGACTGCGAAAGAAAATTTGAGGTTTTTCTCATCGCTGTATGAAAAAAAGCCGCGTCCGATTGAGGAACTTTTGGAAATGGTAGGATTAGAGCACGACGCAGATAAGTGCGTATCCGATTATTCAAAGGGTATGAAATCCCGCTTAAACTTTATAAAAGCATTGCTGCATGACCCGCTTTTGCTTTGCCTTGACGAGCCGACCAGTGGACTTGATCCCACAAACAGTCGTATGATGAAAGATATGATTTTAGCGGAAAAGGCAAAAGGGAAAACGATTCTTTTGACAACGCATAATATGCAGGATGCAGCCGAGCTTTGTGACAGAGTAGCATTTATTGTGGGTGGCAAAATATGCGCTCTTGACAGCCCGCATAATCTGATTATGTCAAAAGGTGCGGCAACCGTAACTTATACATGGATCGAGAATGGGGAGCATAGTGCAAGCTGTCCTCTCGAACACTTATCTTCGGATGAACAGTTGAAGAGTTTGATTGCCAAAAACTGTCTGCAGTCCATTCATAGCAGCGAGCCAACTTTAAATGACATTTTTATGGATATTACGGGGAGGACGCTGCTATGAGGTTAAAAAATTTGTTTTTATTGGATATGCGTTTTCAAGCAAAACATGGTTTTTATTTTTTATATGTTGTTTTAACGGTAATTTATGCGGTTGCTATTTTGGCCGTTCCAGAAAGCTGGAAAGAAAAAACTGCAATTATTTTGATTTTCTCTGATCCGGCATCAATGGGGTTGTTTTTCATGGGTGCGATTGTTCTTTTGGAAAAAAGTCAGCATACACCATGCGCATTTGCAGTTTCTCCTGTCCGTCCGATGGAATATATTATTGCCAAAGTTAGTTCATTGTCTGCTGTTTCACTTGTTGTCGCCACTATATTGGCGTTAATAGCAAGAGTGGATAACTTACCTATTGTACTGCTTGGTACGGTTATATCCAACGTGATATTTACACTTTTAGGCATTATGATTGCAACGAAAATAATCAGCCTCAATCAGTTTATTTTATGGACGGTACCAATAGAGATTGTTTGTTTTGTTCCTGCAATATTGCATTTGTTCAAACTTACTCCGGTCTGGCTTTGGTATTATCCTATTAATGTTTGCATGGAAATGGTTTCAGGTTATGCCCCGTCCGCAATAGAAATTTTTATTGTGACAGCATGGATGGCAGTTCTATTCGTTTTTTCAAAATATTGTGTCTTGAAAATGTGGAGTAGTATGGGAGGTGTGAAATTATGAAAACTATTCGGATAAGTTTTTTTCAAATGCTGGCATATATGCGGCGGGACAGGATGTTATTTGCCGCCTGTCTTGCGCCGGTTCTTGCAGGATTTCTATTCCGGTTTGCTATACCTTTTTTAGAAGCTGCTTTAACGGACTGGTTTCATGTACCGGCAATCATCGTTCCCTGCTACGCGCTGATTGACATATTCTTTTCTATGCTGTCCCCTGCAATGTTTTGCTTTGTTTCGGCAATGGTTGCCTTAGAAGAAAACGATGAAAAGACGGCAGCGTATTTATTTGTTACGCCTTTAGGGAGAAACGGTTACCTGGCTGCAAGGCTGGGTATTCCTTCTGCTGCCGCTTTTCTTGTAACCAGTGTCCTGATGCCTGTATTCAAGCTGACTTCTCTTTCTACGGTTGATATGATATTGCTTGCGGCAGGAGGAACATTGCAGGGTATTATTATCTCATTACTGATACTAACCTTTTCATCAAATAAACTGGAGGGCATGGCGGTAACAAAACTGTCTACGCTTATGATTTGCGGCGCAGCTATCCCATTTTTTATAAAACACGATGTACAATATGTACTATCCCCGCTGCCTTCTTTTTGGATCGGAAAAACAATTTGCGAGAGTGCATCTCTTTACATGCTGCCTGCATTCATTTTATCAATTACATGGATTTGCTTTTTGTTAAAACGGTACCTACGTAAGATTTAGAATCCAATTTATTTGAATTTGTAAAAAGAAATGCATAATTCATTCGATTCCGATTTGCTTTTCATGCCGGACAGCTTAAACTTCTCGTCAAGGATGAACTGATCCTTGTCACTTAAGTGGAATTCATTCCGGTTGGTGCGTGTCCTGTTTGCCATTTTTACATCGTCCTTTCTAAATAAATCAAAGTGTCTGCTTGACAACAGCTATCAATCGTGCTATTATTAATTTGTGAATATTTATTGCGAATATTCGCAAGTGTAATTCATAATAAAGGAGAAGTGGGACTATGCCGTCAAAGCCAGTCCTTTCGGACGCTGATAAAAAAGCAATCCGCAAAA
>CASUON010000014.1 GCA_949457475.1 uncultured Lachnospiraceae bacterium | reverse complement strand
GTAACTATGTGGATTTCAGCGGATGATGCTGTTGTTCCATGAATAATTCAAGTTAAATAAACACAAACAGCGGAGTTTGCAATGAACTTCGCTGTTTGCTTTCTATTACTGGTCGGAATTAGGCTCAGAACGCATTTTTTCACGATAATATTTCGGGCTTAATCCGTAGGCGTTTTTAAAAATTTTGGAAAAGGTCAATGGGTTGTCGTACCCTGCTTTTTCCGAAATCTGGCGGATAGAAAGCTCGGTTGAGCGCAGCAGGCGGGCGCTTTGTTCCAAGCGGTAGGAAAGCAGGTATTCCTGTGGGGATATGTGCAGTTTTTCTTTAAAAATGTGTGCAAAATAATATCTTGAGATACCAAGATAGGCTGCGATGTCATTGACACGGATATGGTTATAATGCTCATGGATATATTCTACAGCGGTATTTACATAAATATCAGGAGAATAATCATACGGTTCTTTTTTCCGGGGGCTGTGGTTTCTTGCATTTTGAGATTCGATTAGCAGGGCGAGCGCTTCATACAGCTGGGAAGTCCGTAAAAGTTCATTTACAATCGTTAAGTGGTAATGGTTTAAAATATTCTCAATGAGCGTTAAAAACTGTTCCGGTTCTACATATGTATTCCGGATCGGGCATTTGTCTGTAATACCTGCTTTTTCCATGAATTCACGGGCCCTTGTCCCAGCAAATGAAATCCATGTGTAATGCCATGGGTTTTGCGGGTTGGCATAATAGCGGTGCTCGACGCCAGGGATACTTGCAAAAATGTGCCCACGCTGTAGGGGATAGACGGTATCTTTGACTTCCAGCCATCCAGATCCATCTAATATAACATGGACGTGGTATGCGTCACGGATTACGGGGCCGTAAGATTTATCAGGCCGGCACTGCTCGATTCCGCATTGTACCAGATAAAGTTCATCATTAGATTTCATTGCGTTTTGGAAATGCCGGAAATTGGCATCAATTCTGTAATTATTTGTAATATTCATTTGAATTCTCCCTGGAAAAACAATATCTATTGCCAGGCTAACGGGTTGCTTTCTATTTTACATGATATGTGCAAAAAAAGAAAGCAAAAAAGAGGAAGGCAAAAAAGAAGGAAAAGAAGAAGGCAAAAAAGAAGGAAAAGAAGAAGGCGAAAAGAAGAAGGCAAAAAAGAAGGAAAAGAAGAAGGCGAAAAGAAGAAGGCAAAAAAGAAGGAAAAGAAGAAAGAAAAAAGGAGAAGGCAGAATAAAGAAATTGGAAAAAGGAGGGGGCAGGAGAAAGAACAGGAAGATGAGGGACAAAAAGAATGGAAGGGCAGGAAAAGGACAGATAAAGAAAGGAAAAAGAAAATGGAATATAGACTCTATGAAAATGGCTGTTATGACATAATTGGTGAATATGTAATTTTGAGAAACGCGTACCCTGCAATTCATGGCGTGCCGGTTGCCCCAGTCAGTGTATCTGTAGAAGGACATTTTGTGCGTTACCAGTTTGCAAAGGGGCGAATAGAACTGTATTTTTTACAACATGAAAATGGGATAGAAATTACTTGCGGGGTGTACGGCCTAGCTGGTATACATGATATAGAGCTAATTGCAAATGCTGCAGCAGAGCATGTTGAGAATGTATTTGTCCAGGGGTTTGGCATGGGAGGGCCGTCAGGCTGCCGGACCGTTGGGGATGAAATGCTGCAGTCCAATGGATTGATTGCGCTTTTTAATTCAAAAGGGGCCTTTTTTGTGTATGCTACAGACCACCGGCACTATATCAACCGTTATTGCGCAGCTAAACAGAAACGACTGTTTGCAGATGATGCGCTATGTATTTCGGGGGGATTTAATCTGGAAAATACTACAGGCGATGAATTGAAGCTTCCATCTATTTTTTTTGCAGAGTACAGGGCACTGGACGCGGGGCTTAGGGCCTGTGCCGGAAACATTGCGGCCGTTATGGGGGCTAGGACTGTGAAACCGCCGGTCTTCCACTGGTGCAGCTGGTATTATCTATATGAGAATATTAGCCAGGATTTGCTCGCGTCATATGTAAAACAGTTTCAGGATGTAGAAGGGGTGCCTTTCCGTTATATCCAGGTAGACGCAGGTTATACGCCACATTTGGGGGACTGGCTGGTTTCAAACCACCGTTTTGCCGCAGGGCTTAAACAGGCTGCAGATACGATTCGCCGTGCGGGATATGAAGCGGGTATTTGGATTGGGCCGTTTATTGTAGGCGACGAATCTGAATTATTCAAGAGGCATCCAGACTGGATTCTTTATGACCTGGAAGGCAATCCAGTGACGGAAATTAGAAGCTATAATGAACCGAAGATATGGGGGAACGCAGACTGCAATTATTACGTGCTGGATACTAGCCATCCGGATGCGATGGCTTATCTTAAAGAAGTATTCGAGACGTATCGAAATTGGGGGTTTACTTTATTTAAAACAGATTTCATGCTTTGGAATATGCATGATACGGCAAAAGTAAAACGATATGACAACAGCCTGACGTCAGTAGAAATTTTACGGAATACACTGGAGATGATCCGCGGGGCAATCGGTGAAGAGAGCTATCTGCTTGGATGTATCGCCCCGTTTTTGCCGTTTATCGGTTATGCGGATGGAATGCGCATTGCTGGGGATGTAGGGGCACAGTGGGCGGAAGATTATGGGCCGGTAAACCTGATTCGTGAATTGGAGGCAGATAGTTATTTTAACCATGTGTATTGGCAGAATGATCCGGATGCGGTGTTGTTAAGGGAATTTGCGGTTTTTTTAAAACCGCATGAAGTAAAAAGCCTGGCATTGCTGCAGGCCGTGTCTGGCGGCGCTATAACGACGTCTGATCCAATTCATAAAATTGCACAGGAGCGCCTAGAGCTGTTGCGTTTTATTATGCCAAAAGGGAAAGCGCAGCCGCGTTTTCCATTTTTGGGGCAAAATAGAAGCGACCTAGTAATTGTGCACCGTCTGGAAGATGGATATGTTTTGTTTGCAATGAATCCAACAGAACAGCCGTTAACTGTTGTTTACCGCCTCCAGGAGCTATTGGATGAACCAGATGTATCAGGCGTCTCTAGGAAAGGAGAGCAGCAGTGGTACGTCATGGAGTATGGCTCTGATGAGTCTCACAAAATAGAGGTGTACACGCAAGTGCTGCAGCCTCATGATTCCGTGTTGCTGTTTCTGACAAAAAAACGATTGCAAAAAAAACCACAAAATCTGTGGGTGTGGGATTCTTGTTATGACGTCTGAATGGACGCAGCAGTACCGTTTTTGCATGATTTGTGGTTGCCTTTTTTGCGGATTCATGTTATTTTAACTTCGACAGGTGAAATCGCCTTTAGCAAAACGGGTAAAAACCGGCAGATTGGGAAGGGGTAGATACGGATGGATGCGCTGGCAAAAAAAATGGCTTATGTAGTGGCGATTGTAGCGGTCATGCTGTTTGGCGCTACGGTGGCAAAAGACGATCAGCCGGTTGCGGACGGCGCTTACAGGCTCGTTTCGGCAATTGACGCGGATTATGTATGGGATATAGATGATTCCGCGGCTGCGGAAGGCGCCAACTTGCGCCTGTACGAAAAAAATGGCCGGGAAACGCAGAAATTTATCTTTACATACTATGCGGACGGCTATTATACAATCTCGAACGCGCGTAGCGGCAAAATAGTGGAATGCGCGCAGTCCGGTTTTGAAAACGGGACGAATATCTGGCAGCATACGTACCTGGGGACGGACGCCCAGCGCTGGAAACTGCTTTATGCCGGAGACGGCTACTTTGTATTGAAATGCAAGTATAACGGGAAAGTAGCGGACGTAGAAGAAAGCGTTGCGGCAAACGGGCAGAATATCCAGGCATATCAATATAATGATTCTCCCGCCCAGAAATTCCGCCTCGTCAAGGTCGTTGCGGGCAAAAACGAGGGCAGCAAGGAAACATATGCTACAATCCGGCCTTCCACAGTCTTTTTTTACCGCGGGGTACCGGCGCTGTTCGTACTTTTGGCGGTTGCTATCGTATGGATGGGATACCGCAGGCAGCAGTAAATGGGACGGGGCGTTACAGCGAAGCCAAAGGCTGGACGGTAACGGCGGGTCCGAAAAGAATCGAAATAGTATTTGAAAAAAGTCGTTCGATAGAGTATACTATAGCAATATGGGCAGAATCGCCAGTCATGACAGATATAGCATGATAGATATAGAAACGGAAAGGAGAAAAATCATGCAGGTAACAATTTCAGATGCAGTAAAATACATCGGCGTAGATGATAAGGACCTTGATTTGTTTGAAAGCCAGTACGTAGTGCCGGAAGGAGTGACGTACAACTCCTATTTGATCTTGGACGACAAGACGGCGCTTATGGATACGGTAGACGTCCGCGGCATGCAGGAATGGGAGCAGAATTTAAAAACGGCGCTGGATGGCAGGACGGTAGACTACCTGGTTATTTCCCATCTGGAGCCGGACCATGCGGGGAGCATTGGCAGGCTGTTGGAGCTCTACCCGGACGTGAAGCTGGTTGGAAATGCAAAAACATTTAACATGCTGCCGCAGTTTTTCGCGGTTGACCTTGCCGGGCGCACCGTAACGGTCAAAGAAGGGGATGCACTGGAGCTTGGTTCGCATACATTACACTTTTATATGGCGCCGATGGTACACTGGCCGGAGGTTATGGTTACTTATGAAAGCAGCGAGAAAATACTGTTTTCCGCGGACGGGTTTGGCAAGTTCGGCGTCATGGACGCAGAAGATGATGAAGGCTGGGCGTGCGAAGCCAGAAGGTACTACTTTAATATTGTAGGCAGGTATGGCGCGTCGGTGCAGGCGCTTCTGAAAAAAGCCGCAGGGCTGGATATCCAGACGATCTGCCCGCTGCATGGGCCGATCCTGAACGAAGACTTAGGCTATTATATCGGCCTGTACGATACATGGAGCAGCTACCGCCCGGAAAATAAAGGCGTGCTGGTTGCGTACGCGTCGATTCACGGCAATACCGGCAAAGCAGCGGAAAAGCTGGCGCAGATGCTGCGTGACAAAGGTGTGGAAAAAGTCGTTGTCAGCGACCTGGCAAGGGACGACATGGCGGAAGTCGTAGAAGACGCATTCCGGTATGACCGCATGGTACTAGCAGCCGCAAGCTACGACGGCGGGGTATTCCCGTGCATGCAGGACTTCCTGCACCACTTACAGAGCAAGGCGTACCAGAAACGTACGGTAGGAATCCTGGAAAACGGTTCCTGGGGGCCGACTGCGGCAAGGGCGATGAAGGCGATCTTGGAAACGATGAAAAACGTAACCGTGGTAGAACCGGTCGTTACGATCAAATCTACGTTAAAAGAAGAAAATATGGCGGATATGGAAGCGCTGGCGGATGCTATCGCGCAGGCCGAATAAATACGCCTAGCCGGGCAGCCGCAGCCTGCGCAGGCATGGAAAACGTAGGCATGGCATATGGCTTACCTGGCCAGCGAATGCCTGCCTGCGCAGCCAGAAAAAGAAAACAGCAGGAGCGTATACATGAAACGTATCTCACTCGAAGAGCTCGAAAAGAAGGCGCGCCACCCGGAATACGCGCAGTTTTGCACTTATATCTATGCACAGGTGGAAAGCGGGAAGTTAAAGCCGGTCAAGGCGTCGAAGACAAACGGGAAAAAGCCGGCTTTGTACCGGGAATACTGGGTGGCGGAGCCGGAGGCGGATTACAGCGCGTACGAAGAAGAGCTGAAATATCAGATGAGTACAAAAATCTGCGTCGACTACTATCTGCGGCATTTAAAGCATTATGCGCAGGACCGGGAATGGGTGCGGATGCTCAACGACTATCTGCTGCGCCTGCCGGATGGGCAAGAGGCTGCGCCAGTCTCTATGAATGAGCGCAGTTTCCAGATATGGGGCAGGGAAAAATTTTTACAGGCCGAACAGGGAAAGCGGATTTTAAAGCGCTGCGGGATAGAAACGGCCGCGGCGCAGCTTTCCTATTATGAAACGTCCGAGCCGTTAGCTTATTACAGCCACCACAGGCGTACGCCCCAGCCGCTGCTCATTCTTGAAAACAAAGACACTTTTTACAGTATGCGCAGGCATCTGCTGGAAGGAAACGACGCGATTTTTGGCGTCCCGTTTGGTACGTTAATCTATGGGGCGGGCAAGGGCATCTTGCGTTCTTTTCAGGATTTCTCTTTTTGTGTGGAGCCTTATATGCGGGCGCCGGAAAACGAGGTCTTATACTTTGGCGACTTGGATTATGAAGGCATCGGGATTTATGAACGGCTGGCGCAGGCTTTTGCACCAGGCCGGCCGATATGCCCGTTTACCGGGGCCTACCGGCATATGCTGCAAAAGGCGCGGTCTGTCCGTCAGCTGCCGCTATCCAAAGAAAAGCAAAACCGCAGGATATCCGGACGATTCTTTTCCTATTTTCCGGGGCAGGAGGCAGCCGCAATGAAGCAGATTTTGGAAAGCGGCGCTTATATCCCGCAGGAAATACTAAATATCAACGATTTTTAATGATCTACCGTCTGTGCATTTCGCAGAAATTATTTTCCAATTGATAATAGAAAAAGGCAGGCAATTATGCAGTATGAATTTTTGAAACAATTTCCGAAACGTATGAAAAATGTCGGGCTGTACGCGCTGTTATTTGCAAACAGCAGCCAGAAAACGATCTGGCGCCAGTATGGGTTTCAAAACATGGACGAACAGATGAATATGGTGTTTGCCGTATTGCTGTATCTGATGGAACAGTCGTTGCGGGAAGAAAAGTGTACGATGGACGATATCGGTGCGTATATAGACGCGCTTAATACATCGTATTTTCAAAAGCAGATGTCTTTTGAGGACAGCCGGAAACTAGGCGATTTTATTGTCAACGTCGTATTGTCCAACGAAGGGCGGCCGATGTATTTTAACGGGTATGATTTCGAGGGGCGCCGGTACGGGCAGATTCCTATCAGCTATGTCGCAAACCGTATTATATATGTAGACGCGGAATTAAGGCGGACTTCGTATTTTTTGACCGACGACGGCTATAACCTGTTGCTTGGCACGTTGGAAATAGAGAGTAATCTAAAACTGACGATCCATGAAATGATATTCAAAATGCACCTGGAAAAGCAAAGCTATGAGAAAGCGGCGGATGATATCAGAAACGTCTTTCACATGCTGCGTATCCAGTTTCAGAAAATCCGGGAGGCCATGGGAAAAATCCGAAGGAACGCCCTAAATTATTCGGTGCAGGATTACCAGAGGCTTTTGGAAGGGGATATGGAGTCGATCCGCGATACGCGCAGCCAGTTTTTGGAATTTCGCGAAATGGTAAAGACACGCACAAAAGAGCTGGAAGAGGCGCATATTAACATACATAAGCTAGACAGCGCGCAGGAGCAAAAGCTGGCTAGCTTGAAAATCATCGAATATTATCTAAACCGGGCGATTGACGAGCATCAGAGGATTTTGGGCAGCCATTTTGATCTCAAAGCGCTGTATACAAAGGAACTGGAAAAGCTGTCGCAGATGTCTTCCATCCAGCGTTTTTCTTTGCGCAACGAGCTGTTTGACCAGATATTGGCAGATCCGCAGGGGCTGGACCGACTGGACTGGTTTTTACGCCCGTTGTTTCTCCAGGCGCCGCAGAAAATATACAACCTGAATAAAGCGTTTGAAATCCAGCGGCCGTTACGCAAGAGGGCGGAAACAGACAGTTTTGAACAGATGGATTTTGACGAAAGCGAGTGGCACAAGGAACAGGAGGCGCTACGGCTGCAAAAGCTGGAAAAATACCGCTCCTGCCTGGAATTTTTGCTGGAGCGTCTGCTGGAACGCGGGCAATTGTCCCTGGAGGAGTGCCAGGCGGAAACTGCCACGGCGCCGGAAAAGCTGCGTGCCTTTATTCCGAATGTGGAAATTTTCAAAGAAATCATGGTTGAACTGCTCCGGGGCAGGGAGATCGAGCTGGACGCACTGCGCAGGGAGCGCAGCGAATTTATCCAGGAGGCGGCGCAGGGGTTCCAGTTAAATGAAATGCTGCTAAACCTGCTGGAAAAGTATGAAGAAGGCGGCATGCCAAAAATCCGTACCCTGTCGGCCAGCCGCACGGAAGACGGGGCGTACGTTGTCTTTGACGGGGTAACGGACGAGCAGGGCGATTGCCGGGCCATCCGTTGTTCGAACGTGCGGTTTTCGGTGGAATATTAGCAGCGCGGGACGAAGCGACATTTGGAGCAATCGCGGCAGTCGCGGCATATGTAGGCAGAGGGAGAATCCGGAGCAAGCGCGCAGCCGCGGCACATGGCGGCAGAGGAAGAATTCGGAGCAAGCGAGAAATCGCGGCACATGTAGGAAAGGAAAAAGCCATGGCATACGAAATGGAAGAGATACGGGCCAGCCAGGAAATTTTTTATTATCTGCTGGAGCACTGCGAAATCCATGAAGAAGGCGAAAACCGCCTGTACAGGGCATACGCGGAAAACGAGCAGGTGCAGAACCTGGTAAAATCCCAGGGGGATATTGCGGGCAGCAATATTGAGCGCTACGGCAATGTCATTTATCTGATCCCCAAAGAAGAGAATTATTTCCTCGGTTTTTCAAAAGCGCAGCTAAAAGCCGCGCTGTGCAAATCGAACGGGACGGAACGGGATTATTTCTTATCCCAGTTTGTAATCCTGACGCTGCTGGTAGAGTTTTACGACGGACAGGGCAGCAGCAGTAAATCCAGGGACTATATCCGGGCTGGGGAATTGCAAAACGCGGTCAGTACGTATTTGAAGGAAGGGGCCCAGGGGGCCGGCGAGGAAGAAGAAGCGGCAAACGGGCTGGCATTTTCCAGTATGTCGGAAGCCTACGAGGCGCTTCGTTCGGATGAGAAAGGCTCCCGGGCAAAAACGACCAAGGAAGGGTTTTTACATACTATCTTGAAGTTTTTGGAAAAGCAGGGGCTGATCGAATACGTGGAAGAAGACGAGATGATACAGACGACAAAGAAGCTGGACAGCTTTATGGACTGGAACCTGCTAAACCAGAATCATTTTGCACGCGTCCGGCGGGTACTGGGGGTGGAGGAATGAACAAAAAGGGTCATTTTATACGCGCCCGGAGCGCATGGGAGGTGGAACAATGAGCAAAATTAATGCCGTCCGGCTGATCAATCTGAATTATAATAACAATACGATACGTATCAGCGACGAGACCTTCCAGATGAAAGGGGAAAGTACGCTGCTCTCCCTGCAAAACGGGGGCGGCAAATCCGTGCTGGTACAGATGCTGATCGCGCCGTTTGTGCACAGGCGCTACCGGGACGCGATCGACCGCCCGTTTGAAAGCTATTTTACGACCGGCAAGCCTTCGTTTATCCTGGTAGAATGGGCGCTTGACCAAGGGGCGGGCTATGTCCTGACAGGCATGATGGTGCGCCGCCGCCAAGAGATCAACGACGAGACGGACGAAGAGTTAGAAGCCGTACAGTTTATTTGTGAATACAAAAGCGCCTGCCCGCAGGATATCCGCCATCTGCCGGTTGTCGAAAAAAAGAAAAAAGAGATTGTGTTGAAAAATTTTTCCACATGCCGCCAGCTGTTTGAATCGTACAAAAAAGACCCGGCGGTGAAGTTTTTTAGTTACGATGCGTATAACAGCGCGCAGGCAAGGCAGTATTTCCATAAGCTGTCGGAATACCGGATTTATTACAAAGAGTGGGAGACGATTATTAAAAAGATCAACCTGAAAGAATCCGGCCTTTCGGAACTGTTTTCAGACTGCAAGGATGAAAAAGGGCTGGTGGAGAAATGGCTGCTCGACGCGGTGGCCAGCAAGCTGAACAAAGAAAAAGACCGCATGAAAGAATTCCAAGGCATTTTGGAAAAATATGTGGGCCAGTATAAAGACAACCAGGAGAAAATCCGGCAGCGGGATATTATCCGCCAGTTCGGAGAAGACGCGGCGGGGATTATGGAGGCAGCGAAAAGCTGCGAAGCAGTGGAGCGGAATTTGCAGGATCAAAAGCGCCGTATCGGCGCCTTTATGTGGCAGTTAGAGCAGGCGAAAGGCCATTGCGAACAGGCGCTGGAAAGGCTTGCAGCGGAAACCGCGCGGGTGTCGGAGGAGATCGACGGGTTAAGATACCAGCAGGTTTCGCGGGATGTGTACGAGGCCATGGAACAGGAGCGCTACCACCGGGCAAACCGCGAGATGATCCAGCTGGAACGCGAAGCAAAGGAACGGGATTACGTACAGGCAAATGACCAGCTGCATCTATTGGAACTGGCCCGGATGCAGCTGGAACTAGACGAACAGGCGGGGGAATGCGAACGCTACCGCCAGCAGCTTGCGACGATCAACCAGCAGGAGCAGGATTTCGCGCAGGAACGCGGCCAGCTAGGCAGTACGCTGTACTGGTATTATGAAACGGAAAAAGAGAAAAACTGCCAGGAAGAAGCGGAGGCGGTAAAACGCCGGCAGGCATTGCAGGAGCGGATCGCGCAGGAGGTGGCAAAAGCGCAGACGCTACGGGATGAAGTACTAGAAGATACGATGCGCATCGGCGCCATGGAGGCCAAGATACAGTCGTACGACGCGAAAGAAGCGCGTTATAACAGGCGCTACGCGCCGGGATTTGTGCGAAATATCCTTGGGGAATATGAGCCGGCTGCGCTGGAAATTTGCCAGCAGGAATGCGAAAAGGAGCTGGACGGCGTTCGCAGGGCCTATTTGCAATTGAAACAGGAAACAGAAAACGGCAAATGGAAACAGAAAGAAACCGCGCGCAATTTAGAAGACGCCAGGCAAAAAAAGATGGAGGCGCAGGCGCGGTTAAATGAGGCGCAGGCGCTCTGCGACCGTTTCGAACAGCAGTTAAAGGAGCGGCGGAACCTCATGCGCTACTTTGGCGTAGACGAACAGATGCTCTACGACCAGGACGGCATAGTCGCCGCAGCGGAGAAAAAGCTGGCGGAAATCGAGCTTGCAAAACGCCGGATCGAAAAAGAGGAAGAACAGCTGCAAAAAGAGCTGTACCGGCTCAACCAGGGTAAAGTGATGGAACTGCCGGAACCGTTTGAGCAGATGCTGGGAGACGCCGGGATATCCTACGTCTATGGGATGGAATGGCTGAGGAAAAATTCCTATACCGAAGCAGAGAACAAGGAGCTTGTGCGCAGCCATCCGTTTTTGCCCTATGCGCTGCTGCTTTCGCAAAAGGATTTGCAAAAACTGAAAAACCAGACCGACTTGCCGTATACGCCGTTCCCAATCCCGCTGATTGGGCGCGAACGGCTGGAACAGCCGGCGGACGCGGCTGAAAACGGGATGGTCAGCTTTTCAGACGTCAGCTTTTACTTGTTATTTAACAGCCACCTTTTAAATGAAGAGAAGCGCAAACAGCTGGCCGCAGGGCTGGAGCGCCAGATCGCCCGTAAACAGGAGCAGATCGCGCAGCGCAGGGAAGAGTACGCTTCGTATTTTGAGAAAAAAGAACAGCTGCGCGGCCAGTCCGTTACGCGCGAACGCATAGACCAGGCGCAAAAGGCGCGCGCGCTTGCTGACGGGCAGCTGCATAGCCAGATCGAAACGATACAAAAAATTGAGGAAGAAGCGGGGCGCCTTGCCGCGTACCTGGCGGACGCAGAACGCCGGGCGCGGGAAAACGCCAGGCAGCAGGCCGATGGGGAGCGCAGGCTGGAAGACCTAAAAGAACTGGCGCAGGCATACGACGCCTACGTGCAGGAGAAAGGGCAGCTGCAGCAGCTGCAAAATGGGCTGGCGCAGGCAAAAGAGAAAGAGCAGCTGGCGCTTGCCATGGCAGAGCGGCTGCGCGAACAGGCGAAGAAACTGGAGTTTGAGCTGGAACGGCTGCGGCGCAGCGCGCAACGGCTGGAGCAAAAAGCGGGGTGCTATGCACCATATATGGAAAATCCGGCAAAGCGGCAGGATGTCCATAGCAGCGCCAAAAAAACGCACACGAAAAAAACAGAGGATGCAAATACAGGAACGGCAAAGCCGGAAACAAGCAATACAAGCACTATTGAAAAATCCAAGCTGGAGGAAATGGAAAACCGCTTCGTGGCGATCACAAGCAAGCTTTCCTTGCGCCAGCAGGAGCTGGAGCGGCTGCTGCAGTCCACCGGGGAACGATTGCGCAGGCAGGAGCGGGAGGTCGCAAGGCGTTGCAAAAAATACGGGCTGCGGGAAGGCGACTGGAAATCGACCGCTTACGACGCGCAAACGGAGGAATACCAGGAGCAGCTTGTATTGAAAAAACAGCAGCAGTACGAGTTGAAAAAAGCGCAGTGGAATGAAGCGGATAAGCGCGCGGCGCTGGCAAGCCAGCGTCTGGAGCAGCAGCGGATGGCTTTAATGGAAAAATGCCATAGGCAGGAACCGTTGCCGCAGGCGGAAATCCAGCCCGTCGACTTTGAAGCGGAAATGCAAAAGCGGGAATACCGGCTCGGGGAATTGGAGCAGGCGCGCCAGCAGCAGCAGACGCATATCGTATGGTATGATGAAAACCTGACGGCGCTGGCGGAGTACAGCGAATATATGCCTGCGGATGAAACGGCGTTGTGGGAATGCTTACAGTTGGATATGGAAACCATCGATACAAATGCAGGGGAAAAAATCCAGGCGGCTATGCCTGCACAGATTGCAGCGGCACAGTCACAGATGGAAACGTTGGACGGGGAAGGGCTGCGGCGCAAAAAAGGGATGCTGGTACGCGACTACCATCAGGAGCTTACGCATAAGCAGGCGCGCAAAGACGTTCTGACGCGCCGGCTGAACCAGATGGCGCGCCGTGAGCTGTTTGCCGGGGACTTTTACCGTAAGCCGATCGAAGCAATGCTGACGCTTACAGACAACGCCGGGCAGGTGATCCGCCAGCTGGAGACGACCCTGCAATCGTATGAAAACCTGATGGAAAAAATACAGGTAGATATTTCCATGATTGAGGAAGAAAAGATGCGGATCGTAGACCTGCTTGGCGAATATGTCCACGAGGTGCATAAAAACCTGGGCCGGATCGACCAGAATTCTACCATTTCTATCCGCGGCCGGTCGGTCAAAATGCTGAAAATCCTGCTGCCGGACTGGGAGGAGCAGGCGCAGGCATATCAGCTGCGGATACAGGATTTTATGGACGAGACGACGCAAAAAGGCATTGCCCTTTTGGAACAAAACGAAAACGCGCAGGAATATTTTGGCGTGCGTATGACGACCAAAAACCTATACGACGCTGTGGTAGGGATCGCGCATGTGCAGATAAGGCTGTATAAAATTGAAGCGCAGCGGGAATACCCGATTACCTGGTCGCAGGTAGCCAAAAATTCCGGAGGCGAAGGGTTTTTGTCCGCGTTTATTATACTGACCAGCCTGCTATATTATATGCGGCGGGATGAATCGGATTTATTCGCGGAATCCAATGAGGGGAAAGTGCTCGTAATGGACAACCCGTTTGCGCAGACAAACGCGTCCCACCTGTTAAAGCCGCTGATGGATATGGCAAAGCGGACAAATACGCAGCTGATCTGCTTATCCGGCCTGGGCGGGGAATCTATTTACAGCCGGTTTGACAATATTTATGTGTTAAATTTAATCGCCGCAGGCCTGCGCAATGGGATGCAGTATGTAAAGGCGGAGCATATGCGCGGGGAAGAGGAAGAGACGCTGCTTATTTCCCAGATAGAAGTTCTGGAACAGATGGAACGGATGGAACAGATAGACCGGATAGAACAGACGGAACAGATGGGGCAGATGGGACAGATGGAGACGGTGTTCTGATTCGCCACCCTTTATTGTTATCTATATGGTGGTGTGTAAAACAAACTGTGGAAGGCGCCGTTTTTCTGCAAGTTATTTTATAGCGTAGAGCACAAACAATGGCAGGGAGGAAAATATGCGAATAGTAGTGAAAGTAGGCACGTCTACGTTGGCGTATCCGACCGGGTGCTTAAACATCCGGCACGTGGAGCTTTTAGTCAAGACATTAAGCGACCTGGCGAACGCGGGGAATGAGATTGTACTGGTTTCTTCTGGCGCGATCGGCATGGGCGTTGGAAAACTCTCGCTGGACGGAAAGCCGGAAGATATGCCGACCAAACAGGCCGCGGCGTCTGTCGGGCAGTGCGAGTTGATGTATACATATGATAAACTGTTTGGGGAATATAACCATACCGTCGGGCAGATACTGATGACGGGGGCGGACTTTTCCAATGAGGACCGGAAAAGAAATTTCGAAAATACAATTTACCGGCTGATCGAGCTGGGCGTGATCCCGATCGTAAACGAGAACGACACGATCGCTACGGACGAGATTTCCGTAGGCGATAACGATACGCTTGCCGCGATCGTCGCATGCAGCGTAAAAGCAGACCTGCTCGTACTTCTTAGCGATATTGACGGGCTGTATACGAAAGACCCGCATAAAAATCCGGACGCGAGGCTGATCCCGGTCGTTACGGAAATTACGCCAAGTATTGAGAGCTTGGCGGATGGGGCCGGCAGCGGGCTTGGCACAGGCGGAATGGCGACAAAGATCAGCGCGGCGCGCATGACCATGCAAGAAGGCGTAGACATGGTGATTGCAAACGGGGCAAACCCGCAGCTATTATATGACATCGCGCAGGGACTGCCGGCAGGCACGCGGTTTGCGCGTTTGTTGTAAGAGTAAGGGGAAAGAGCACGATAGGAGGGAAATAATGACGACACAGGAAATTTTAACACAGGCAAAAGAAGCAAAACAGGCCCTGATGACGGCGGATACGCAAAGCCGCAACCTGGCGCTGCAAAAGATGGCGCAGCAGCTGGAAGACCCGCAGCAGGCAGGCCGCATCCTGGAGGCGAACCGGCTGGATATGGAGGCGGCGAAAGGGACAGTTTCGGACGTAATGCTCGACCGGCTGCTGTTGACGCAGGAGCGGATACAGGCAATGGCGCAAGGGATACGGGAAGTGGCGGAATTGGAAGACCCGGTTGGGAAAGTGCTGTCGGAAACCAAGCGGCAAAACGGCATGGTAATCCGTAAAACGGCGGTTCCAGTCGGGGTCATTGCCATTATCTACGAGAGCCGTCCAAACGTAACCAGCGACGCGGCGGCGCTTGCGATCAAAAGCGGCAACGCCTGCGTGCTGCGCGGAGGGAAAGAAGCGTGGCGCACCTGCCATGCCATTGTAGAAGCGATGCAAGAAGGGCTTGTGGCGGCGGGCATGCCAAAAGCGGCGGTCAGCCTGATCGAAGATACTACCCGTGCAAGCGCGCGGGAGCTGATGACAGCGGAAGGCTATATCGACCTTTTGATACCAAGGGGCGGCAGCGGGCTGATACGTACTTGTGTGGAACACGCGACCGTGCCGTGCATTCAGACCGGCACCGGAATCTGCCATATTTATATTGACCGCGCGGCCGACCTAGAGATGGCGGTGCGGATTGTAAATAACGCAAAGACGAGCCGCCCGAGCGTGTGCAACGCACAGGAAGTCTGCCTGGTGCATAAGGACATCGCGCAAGCGTTTTTGCCGATGCTGCGCCAGCAGCTGTGTACCATGAGGCAGGAAGAAGGCAAGCAGCCGGTTGAGCTGCGTTTGGATACAGCCGCGGCTGCAGTTATAGAAGGAACGCCGGCTGGGGAACAGGATTTTGACACGGAATTTTTGGATTATATACTGGCGGTAAAAGTTGTCGGCAGCGTGGAAGAGGCGATTTCCCATATTAACGCGCATTCGACCGGGCACAGCGAAGCGATCGTGACGGAAGATGAACGGGCCGCGTCCAAATTTACATCAGGCGTGGACAGTGCAGCCGTATATGTAAACGTATCGACCCGGTTTACAGATGGCGGCGAGTTCGGCCTCGGATGCGAAATGGGAATATCGACGCAGAAGCTGCATGCCCGGGGGCCGATGGGGCTGGCGGAGCTGTGCACATATAAATACATGATATATGGAAACGGGCAGATCCGTTAAGCGGCCCAAAAATTTTATCAAATAATGTATAAAAATGTAAAAAAGTTATTGTCTATTTCTATAATAATTATCTGCCGGACAGGCAAAATAGTTGTATAAATCAGAGAAAAATAAGACAAAGACAGAAATAGGACGAGTTTTGGTTGCTATATGCAAAAAAAAATGTATACTATAGGGTGAGAATACAATGTATAAAAAGGAGAAGTATACAGATGAAATTTTTTGTTGACACAGCAATTGTTGAGGATATTAAAAAAGCAAACGACATGGGGGTAATCTGCGGCGTTACGACAAATCCGTCCCTGATCGCCAAATCGGGGCGGGATTTTGCAGAAGTTATCCAGGAAATTACAAGCATTGTAGACGGCCCGATTAGCGGGGAAGTAAAAGCGACGACACAGGATGCGGAAGGGATGATCGCCGAAGGGCGTGAAATTGCCAAAATCCATCCGAATATGGTCGTTAAGATTCCTATGACGGTAGAAGGATTAAAGGCCGTAAAACAGTTATCCAAAGAAGGGGTCAAGACAAATGTCACCCTTGTGTTTTCCGCAAACCAGGCGTTGCTGGCGGCGCGGGCCGGGGCAACTTATGTATCGCCGTTTTTAGGGCGTTTAGATGATGTTTCCATGCCAGGGATTGATTTAATCCGTACGATCGCGGATATTTTTGCGATCTACGACGACATTAAGACAGAAATTATTGCAGCGTCGATCCGTAATCCAATCCATATTGTGGACTGCGCGTTAGCGGGCGCTGATATTGCAACCGTTCCTTATGAGGTAATTGAACAGATGACAAAACACCCGCTGACCGACGCGGGGATTGAAAAATTCGTACAGGACAGCAAAAAATAGAACCGGGCACCACTTACAACGAACCAGTTTTCTATATAATGTCACCCAGGAAAGGATATTACCATGACTGATTTAGAACTTCAGAAGATAGCAGTTGAAGTAAGAAAAGGAATCATTGCCGGAACCCATTCCGCAAAAGCCGGACATCCGGGCGGCTCCTTGTCAGCGGCGGACGTACTTACCTACCTTTATTTTGAAGAAATGAATATTGACCCGAAGAATCCGAAGAAAGCTGACCGTGACCGCTTTGTATTGTCCAAAGGGCATGCTGCGCCAGGGCTATATGCAACGCTTGCGCACCGGGGGTTTTTCCCGGTGGAGGATTTGACAACACTGCGGCATATCGGTTCCTATCTGCAGGGGCATCCGTGCGTACAGAGTACTCCGGGCGTAGAGGCTTCCACAGGCTCTTTGGGACAGGGTGTTTCCATGGCCGCGGGGATGGCTCTTTCTGCAAAACTGAGCAACGAAAGCTACCGTGTCTATACGCTTTTGGGAGACGGGGAAATCCAAGAAGGGCAGGTATGGGAGGCCGCTATGTTTGCCGGGCATCGGAAACTGGACAATCTGTGCGTCATTGTGGATAACAATGGGCTTCAGATTGACGGGGATGTCAGCGACGTATGTTCTCCATATCCGATTGACGAGAAGTTCAAAGCTTTTAACTTTCATGTAATCAACGTAGACGATGGAAACGATATGGCCCAGCTGCGCGCGGCTTTTGCAAAAGCAAAAGAAAACAAAGGGCGGCCGACTGCGATTATCATGAAGACCGTGAAAGGGAAAGGGGTGTCCTACATGGAACACGTGGCGGACTGGCATGGAAAAGCCCCGAATGATGAAGAATATGCAGTTGCCATGGAGGATCTTAAGAAAGCAGGTGAAGCATTATGTCAGAAGTAAAAAAGATTGCGACCAGAGAAGGCTACGGCGCAGCTTTGGTAGAGCTGGGGAATGAAGTGGACAATATCGTAGTGTTAGACGCCGACCTGGCTGCGGCTACGAAGACAGGCGTGTTTCAAAAAGCGTTTCCGGAAAGGCATATCGACTGCGGGATTGCAGAAGCAAATATGATGAGCGTCGCTGCAGGGCTTGCGTTAAGCGGGAAAGTGCCGTTTGTAAGTTCTTTTGCGATGTTTGCGGCAGGGCGCGCGTTTGAGCAGATCCGCAATTCGATCGGCTACCCGCACTTGAATGTAAAGATTGGAGCCTCCCATGCGGGCATTTCGGTTGGGGAAGACGGCGCATCCCACCAGTGCAACGAGGACATTGCGCTGATGCGCGTCATTCCAGGCATGACAGTCATCAATCCTTCGGATTATGTAGAAGCAAAGGCAGCGGTCAAAGCGGCGTATCATATGGACGGGCCGGTGTACTTAAGGTTTGGCCGCCTGGCTGTCCCGATAATCAACGAACGGCCGGACTACCAGTTTGAAATTGGCAAAGGGGTTACGTTAAGGGACGGCAAAGACTTAACGATCGTAGCGACTGGGCTATGCGTATCAGAAGCATTGGGCGCGGCGGAAAAACTTGCGGCTGACGGCATCGACGCAAGGGTTATCAATATCCATACGATCAAGCCGCTGGACGACGAGCTGATTATAAAAGCGGCAAAAGAAACCGGGCTGCTTGTAACGGTAGAAGAGCATTCCGTCATCGGCGGGCTTGGCGCGGCCGTAGCAGGCGTGCTATGTGAAAAATGCCCGACAAAGCTGCGCCGTATCGGCATGAACGATATTTTCGGCGAATCCGGCCCAGCACTGAAGCTGCTTGAAAAATACGGCCTGAGCGCGCAGGGCATTTATGACAATATCAAAACATATATGAAAGAAGAATAAACGTCTGCCGTTTTGCAGAAAGGCGGGTACAACATGTACAAAGAATCTTTTGGAACAAGTAAACAAGGAGAAGCGGTTACTGTCTATACGTTGGAAAACCAAAACGGCATGCAGGCGCGCGTTACCGACTACGGCGCGACGCTCGTTTCAATCATCGTTCCAGACAGGGACGGCAACAAGCGGGATGTACTGCTTGGCTTTGACAATGTAACAGGCTATGAAAACCATACTTGTTATTTCGGCGCGACTATCGGCAGAAACGGCAACCGCATTGCAAACGCCGAAGCAGTGATCGGCGGCGTGGCATATCGCCTGGACGCGAATGACCATGAAAACAACCTTCATTCTGGCAGCCATGGCATCGACAAAAAAATCTGGCAGGTAAAGGCGTATACCGGGCAGGAGATTTCCCTTACCTGCATCAGCGGCGATCTGGAGCAGGGGTTTCCAGGGACAATGGAAATCCAGGTGACATATACGCTGACAGACGACAATTGTGTGGAAATCCGCTACCAGGCAGTGTCCGATAAAGATACGGTGGCGAATTTTACAAACCACGCATATTTTAACCTGTCCGGCCATAATTCCGGAAACGTATGCGGGCAGGAGTTGATGCTGGCTGCATCGCATTTTACGCCGGTTGCGGACGCAAAAGCGATTCCGACAGGCGAAATCGCCCCGGTAGCAGGCACGCCGATGGATTTTCTCGCGGCGAAGCCGATTGGGCGCGATATCGAAGCCGACGATACGCAGCTAAAATACGGCGGCGGGTATGACC
The DNA here is from genome assembly GCA_949457475.1 of uncultured Lachnospiraceae bacterium. Lineage (GTDB taxonomy): Bacteria > Bacillota > Clostridia > Lachnospirales > Lachnospiraceae > Eubacterium_J. The sequence goes on along the minus strand of CASUON010000014.1, from coordinate 3,672 downwards.
ACAATTTTGTATTGGACAAGCGCGAAAAAGGCGCTTACGAACGCATGGCGACGGCGTACGCGCCAGATTCCGGGATTGTAATGGAAGCATATACAGACCTGCCGTGCGTGCAGTTTTATGCCGGCAACTTTATCGGCGCGCTAAACGGAAAACAGGGCGCAGTGTACGGCGACCGGCATGGTTTCTGCCTGGAATCCCAGTTTGCGCCAAATGCGGTAAATGAGCCGAAGTTTGAAAGCCCGGTAATAAAGGCGGGGGAAGTGTACCGGACAAAGACCGGATACCGTTTTTCAGTAAAAAGCTGAGAGTAAACAAATCAGGCAGAGACACCATAGAGGTTGCTGCCGCTTGCTATCGCTTGGATAAAGATTCTATAAACTGGAAAGGAAGTGCGTCTATGTCTCCAGCATTACAGCAGCTGCCGGAAACAATCACACTGGAACAGTATGAAGCCCTTCCGCAGGGCCATAGGGTAGAAGTTTTTGAAGGAGTGGCCTATGATATGGCCAGTCCATCCCGGTTGCATCAGGCAATCTCTATGGAGCTGTCTAATATCATCTACAATTATATGAAAAAAAAGAAAGGGCCATGCCAGGTATTTAGCGCACCGTTTGATGTTAAGCTTTCTGATAAACCGCTTACGATCGTACAGCCAGATATTATGGTTATCTGCGACAAAAGCAAGCTGGACGAGAACCGATGCAATGGAGCGCCAGATTTTATTATAGAAATCGCATTACCCAGCAACCCGGCGGACGATTATATCCGCAAGCTATACTACTACAAAAATTATGGTGTGCGCGAATATTGGATCGTTGATCCGCGCAGAAAAACGGTTGCCGTAAATTATTTTGCGTGTAATATTGTAAGCGTCCAGTATCCGTTTGATTCGATTATCAAGGTCAATGTGTTTGACGATCTATATATAAATTTTACGGAAATTGCTAAGCTGCTGGATTTATAAGGATAAAAAGGGGCTGCGGCAGCCCCTTTTTTGAAAATAATTCGCTTTTTTATATTTAAAGTCATTTTTTCAAAGCCATTTTTTCAAAGCCATTTTTTTTAGTTATTTTCTAAAGTCATTTTTTCAAAGTCATTTTTTAAAAATCATCTTTCTGATCTCATGAATTGTCTCAGCCATAGTAATTGTGTCGTCGTATTTCCCGCACCTGCATTTTTTTCGAAAAAAGGATATTATGGACTTCTAAATCGTTTATAGAATAGAAACATGTTTCAGGCAACATAATCATGATACGACAGTATGAACGAACAGAAAAAACAAGCAAACAAAAAACAGACAAACAAGAAGCAGTCAAACAAAAAAACAAGTAAACAAAAAAACAGGCAAACAAAAGCAAGTGACAAAGAAGGGAAAGGAAAAGCCATGACAGAGCAGGAAGTCCAGGACGTCTATGAGCGCCAGGCAGGGCGTTTATATAAGATCTGCTGCTTTTATCTGGGAAATTCCATGGATGCACAAGATGCGGTGCAAACTATTTTTATCCGGCTGTTGGAAAAGCGTATTACCTTCCAGGACGCGCAGCACGAGGACGCATGGTTTTATACTGTAGCGCGCAATCTTTGCAGGGATATGCTGCGCAGCGGATGGTGCCGCAAAAGGGCGGACGTGACGCTTCCCGTGCAGGTACAACAAGAAGCCCCGGCCGGAAATTTCTGGCTGGAACAGGCGTTGCAACGTCTTCCGGTAAAACAGAAGGAGGTCTTGTACCTGTATTATTATGAAGGATACGCGATCCGTGAAATTTCAAAATTATTAAACCGGAAAGAGAGTACGATACAGACACAGCTTGCAGCCGGGCGTGCAAAACTAAAAAAGCAGATGAATCTGTATATGCAGGGAGGGGTAGCGAATGGCGCAAAACAGATTAAACCAACGGGGCAGTGATTGCAAAGGCACAAACGATGCCTATGGTAAAAACGGTCGAACGGATAAAAAAAATATTGATGAAAAAGGCCAAATCTGCGAGGAAGAACAAAATCTGCGGGAGGCGATCCAGTTTTATGTGGATGCGAACGAATTGGCGGATGACGTCAAACAGCAGCTTTGGAACGCATTGCAGTGCAAAAAAAGAAAAAAGGGTTTACAGGCGCATATTCCAGTACGCAAAGGAACTGCCGCCGCTGTGCTCGCCTGCGTCCTGTTTGCCGGGGGCATTGGCGTCAATTCGGCTAGCGGGGACAAAGTGGCTGATACGATCTACCGGGCAGGTGGGGATAAAATCCTTTCTTCGATCCGCAAAATTTGTGGCATTGAACCGGAAAGCGCGGAGATTATACAAAATATGACGCCGGAATCGGAAGTATACGCGCCGCCGCTGCTGGAGTGTACGAAGCGGCGCGCTATATTTGCCACCAGCCGCGGGATGGTTATTTATGACAGAAAGCAGGAACGGATCGCCGCAACTGTAGATTTGCAGAAAATCGGATGTAATTATTTTACGACACAATCTCTAAGGACAAAGGTATTGATAGACGGGGACTGGATGCGGATATTTAACTGTAAAGAGGAAACTGTCCAGGGCGATTGTTACAGTTACGACCTGTCGGCCTTAAAGGGAAAAGAGGGCGCGATCGTTAACCTGGAACCATCAGAAGTAAAGAAAGCAGAAGATACGCTGCCCGCGCAATGGGAAGAAACGATGGCGCGCCATTACCGGGATACGTTTGACAATGCACCTCAAGAAACGATGGAGCAGTGGGAGGAAGATCGGAAAAAGAATATCAAATACAGCGAACAGGCGGTCGTAAACCAGTCGTCCGGAAAAAATAGATTTACCTGCCTGCTGCTGTCCGGGGACGAATACCAGCTGTACACCTGGGTACCGGAGACCGGGGAGGATACGGTGGAGACTTTGCAGATGATTTCGGAAAATATGGAAGGTGCGGCCATAGCCAGCCAGGAAAAAAATGCGCTGCCGCCGTTCGCGTATTCCGGCGACGACCCGGTGATGAAAGCCGTCTGCGACTACTTAGTAGAAAGGGAAAAGCTGGATAGCAGGAAAACGCAAAATGATGTAATGATACCAGGAATTGTTATTCACGATACCGTGGAAGAAAAAGATACGCTGAAAGTATTTGGCAATTTCTGGACATTTATCTATTACCGAAACGGCAATACGCTGGAAGAAAATGGCGGAGGAGAAATGCCGGCGTGTATGCATCTGAAGAAGAAGCATGGGGCGTACCAGGTTGTAGACGTTGAAGAGACCGGGGACGGAGAGTATTACCAGAAAGGGATTGCGCAATTTTGTGAAGGTTATCCGGAAATATACGAAAAGTTCTTTGATTTTGACCGGGGAATGGAGCAGCGTGAGAAAAGCCGAAAGAAGCTGATCCGGCAGTATGTGACCGACAATCAACTGGATATTCAATATTATCATGATTTTGGATGGGACCCGGTGGAGCTGTTTTAGATATGGACATTACTTTTCACGGGCAATGTCATTAACTTAAGCTGTCTAGCATAAAATCTGTGCAAAAAAACTTGATGATTTAAGGTTTTGCTTTACTGAATTTCAGCTTGAAATGCTTAAGTTTTTGTGCTACCCGGACGCTGGAACCAGGCCGCAAGTCCTCTCGGATGTTCCAGCTTCGGGATGTAAGAAATTCTAAGCATTCTGCGTAAAGTATCCATACCGGACGGACCGGAGA
>CASUON010000013.1 GCA_949457475.1 uncultured Lachnospiraceae bacterium | reverse complement strand
ACCGTTTACCCTCAATTGCCAATATAGACTATTTTACACCTAAGTGGAACGGTAGGTTATTCATCGTTTACACTGAAAATGACTTTGAAAACCATAATCGATTATCAAAGCCATTATACAGTAACCTTTTATTTTATGCACGGTACTCACTTTTTACCATTTACTTTACTTATGCATGGTACTCACTTTTTACCATTTACCGTTTACCTACCAAAAAACCCCACCTGACAAAAGATCTCTTTCTTGTCAAGTGGGGTATATAGATTATTAATTAATAGTATAAATTTCTTATTTTATTACAGTTTCGCTATACTATTTCTTAATAATAAGTGTAACGTCTTTTTGGAGTCTAACCTTTTTACCAGCCTCTGGCTCATATTCAGCCTCAACGGTAACTGCAATATTTGTTGTCCCTGACAAACTTGCACCATTTTCAGTAATTTTGATATCATGCGCATCACCTACATTCAAATATGCTGCCTGATTAGAACTCTTTACAGTAACTTTATATGTAACTGCCTTCCCATTTATTGAAGTCAATAATGGTGTCTTTCCAGTCGTTTCATCTCCTATAGCCTCGATAATATCTATCGTACTATTCAATGCACTACCAGAAATAGTAGTTGTTGCAAGTTTGTTTAACTCTGCTGCAAGATCTTTTGAAAGGTTTTGCGCATTAGTAGTTAGATCCTTACCAGTCGTACTTTGAACTTTATTAAATCCAGTACAGCCTGTTACAAGATCATCTGCCTCTTTACCACTCGGTACGTTCAGAGTCAATACTGCATTCTTGTCATCTGATGTAATACCACCAATCGGCTTTGTATCTGTGTCACCTTTTACTTCAATTGTATTTGCTCTCTTAACATAAACACTCTTGATTCCGTCTGCAGCATAATTTTGCAAAGTAAATTTTGCAACTGCATCAATTTCAACTTTATTGATTACACCATCAACCTTATTAACAATTCCCGTACCACCATTATCAGCAACTGACAGTAAATCAATTTCAGCTTTGTAATTAGTAAACGTATCTTTTAACAGATCATTAATCTTGATATTCTCAACTTTCAAAGTATTATTTTTATCTGTATAAACATCCGTCGTCTTGTCATATCCAAGATTCATATCTGTATTTGGTGTATTAACTGTTATAACAGCTTTATACTTATTAGCAGAACCAGCTGGATTTTGTTGACATGTTATCTGGCCTTGAGTGTTCTTATCAGTATTAACAATCTTAACAATACCAGTATCTTCATAATTAATTGTCATACCAGTATCAAGATGAAGCGTTTTACCATTCAAATCCAATTCAACTGGACGTGTAATGCTTAATGTATTTTTGTCTGGAATTGTATATCCGCTAGTAAGCGCATCCGGAATCCTTACGGTACGGTATTTCTCATCTTTTAAAGCTTCCTGGAATTTAGACCAAGCACCACCGATATATTCGCTGTCATGGTTGCCCCATACGTCATCGTTTGAAGCATCAACTCTGTCATATCTGCTGGTTTTGGCTGTAACTTTACTGTCATTTGTTCCATATTTCCACGGAGCTGTAATTCTACCTGTATCGCCTAACTTCCTGTTGCCGTCAGCACTTGTGATAGAGCCTGCTACAACGATAGCCGCTTGGCGGGTTTCATCCAGGTTAAAGTTATTGCCCTGTTTCAAATCAATCGTTACACTGTCGCAGACATTTGTTTTTGCAGCACTGTAACCATCAATATATCCATAAACAGTTGCTGTACCTGGTACTTCCTTACCATTAATTGTATAGTTGCTGTTAACCAGTGGGCTTGCACTTAAAGATGTACCATATCCTACGGCCTCACTAAACTTGATAAATACATAACGGCCTTTATCTGCTGTAGTTTCAGCCTCTTTACCTTTTCTAAAGTCTTCATAATTTGGAACATCACTGACTGCTGCCCATACAATATGTAGGCCATCAGAAGCTACGTTGCCATCTACTTTAATCTGGAAAGTCTTAGAACGCATCGTATTTCCAACATCATCTGACACGCCTGTAACTGTCAGATTCCAAGTCCCTGCTGTCAATTTCTTATCTGCCTGGATACGAATGAACTTATCATCTTCATACAGCCAGTTATCAACGGTGCCGTCAATCTGTTCTTTTGTCGCCTCATTGATAAAACGCGCTGTTGTCGACTGGATATAACCTGCATTTTGCTGATTCTGGCTTGGCGTAAATGTACGGTCTGTTACCTTAATAGGTGTATTAGTTTTATCATTACCAAGCTGTATCGGCTCATCAAACTCTACAAATACCCAATCGCCAATTTTTTCTGCACCAATTGCTTCCGGGCTGGTTACATCTTCCGTCAGAAGCTTTTCGCTTCCTGTTGTTGAAGTATGTGTCAACGATAATGCAAGGTCTTTGCTGTTTTCTTTGCCATTATCATAATTATACACTTCGTTTTTCGGCATATACAATTCAAACTGGTGATTCTTGAAATAATTGTCGCCTGTGACTGCTGTATTAAAGAATACGGTCCAGTCCTCTGTCATTTCAACATAATACTCGTTTGCTGCACTTGGCCTCTTTCTTACGCTAATCTTTTCACCAATACTCTCATAGTTCTTGGTCTTATCATTGTACATCCGCAGCTGCATTACGTTTGCTAACTCGTCATTCTTCAGATCGCCTAATTTCTTGTTGTCGCTCGTACGTGCAACTTCGCCGTTGAATTTTACAAGGAACTGTTCTGGAGACTGAACTTCTACCGTTGCACTTGGCTCATCTACATTTTCTTTTACATTAAAATAGAATGTCTGTGTATGAACCAGGTTTAATGTCTTATCTGTCATAGCTGCCCAATCGCCGACGCCAGATACCTGAAGCGCATAAAACGTATTAGGCTCAAGATAAACCGGCTTGCCATTTGACTGTGTACCAAATGTAATCGTTGCTATATTACGTTTATCTGCGTCTTTGGATACTTCTACTTTCGGGCTATTGCCAAAGTCTGTTAATTTCCGACCATTGATCTTATAGTTGTCAAGGTTCTCTGCAGACATTTCCAGATCGCTAGGTAAATAACCACTAACACTCTTAATAACCTCATCTGTCAAAACCGCTTCTGAAAACGTAACCTTAATCTGCCTTAATCCAACAGTCTCAACATTGTATACAGCAGGCTGTGTCGCGTCTACCAACCTGTCGTATGCTGTATTGGATGTATGTACAGAATAACGCTTATCTGTAAACTTCAGGCTGATTTCTGAGTTGTCTACCAGCGGTTTTTCTAACAGAATCTGGAGTGCTTTGGAATTATCTGCAACTGGAAGGATTGTTTTTACCGGTACGGTTTTATCCCTCAGGCCAATTTCATCTTTTACTTCCACTTCTGCACGGTCTGCATTGATTCCGCCAGTAGTGTTTACGAAATCGTCCGGTTTTACTTCTTTATTAAAGTATGCAATAATGCGGTCAGCTGTAATCGCATTAATCTGTGTAAGCGTCACACCCTGTGCAGTATTGATATCTGCTGCGTTCAACGCTAAGAGAATACTTGTCGTAGCCCTTAAGCCGTTGATATCGCCATGCTCTGTCCCTGCTGATTTTACCGTACCTGTAATAACAGCTGTTACGTTTGAGGTAAGGTTCTGGGAACTAAACATAACTTCTGCAACACCGTTACGTACTACTACGGATTTTGCAGCTACGCTACCATATGTCGTTGTAAATTCTACGTCGATGTTGTTTACATCTGTACGTAATTTACCAGTAGCGCCTTCATAAATCTTGAATGTAATGTTTGCATTGTCTGAGTTGTTTGCATTCAAGACTGTCTTATCTGTTTCCATAACAGCTACATACTCGTCTTGTGTAGACAAGGATTTGAATTTGCCTTCCAGGGTACCCTGCGCTGCACCGGAGCATGTCAGGCCAGAAACTTCCAGTTTGTAGTCTTTCATCAGAGCTGCTTCATTGCCAAGTGTCAATGTAGCGATCAGGCCGTTTTCAGAGAGGATTGCGTCTTCTACGGTAACTGTCCCTGCGGTAGCGCCTTCTGCTACGTCTTCTGTCACTTTGAAGTTCTCTTTCGATACTTTGTCTACTTTCTGGTTGAAGACTACTTCTACTGTTGTCCTTGCCAGCGAACGAATTGTTGTAAGGGCAAGTTCACCAACCGGGCCTGACGGTGTTGTCGCGCCTGTAGGATCTGTCGGTGTCGTAGCCCCTGTAGGTGTCGTAGCGTTTGTCGGATCCGTTGCTGTTGTAGGCGCCGTCGGTGTTGTAGGCGTTGTAGGTGTTGTATTATTCTTCTTTACAGTTACTTTTGTTTTTAATACTTTCTGCCATTTACTTTTTGCTTTGTTTGCTGCTTTACGTTTCGGGGAATTAATTGTTACACTAATTGTTGCTGTCCCCTTCTTAACTCCGGTAATTGTGAAAGCCTTGTTGGATTTTTTCTTTGCCGTGCAGACTTTCTTTTTGTTGGTAGCTACTTTCGTAATCTTCCAATCAGAGTTATTTTTCTTTAATTTCAGCGTCTTCGTATTGCCTACTTTTACTGTCGCTGTCTTATCGATGCTGACAGTCGTAGCCGCTGATGCTGTCAGCAGATTCGCTGACGGCAATGAGAATGCCATTGCTGCAGACAATGAAACTGCAAGCACCCTCGTCATGAAACTCTTTTTCATTTTGTTTCCTCCTTAAAGATTTATCATACTGGTATCGTATGACAATTTTTGTGGTCTAAGTATACAATATCAATTTACAATTGTCCAGATTGAAATCCACTAAATTCGAGCTATTTTCCGGACGTTTCTCGTGACTTTTGCCTCATTCCCATTCCAACCCTAATTTTTGCGACGTAGGCGGGCTTCTCGTATACGCCTTGCCTTCGCCCCTCAATAATGAGAAGAAAACTTCTGTCTTGAAATATTGTACGGCTCAGATTCACTATATAGTTACGGCGGCCCCGGAAAAAAAAGTGGGGTGTCTGAAAAAAATTTTTTAAAGTTTTTCCCCCACTGTAAATTTCCGTGTAAATCCCCTGTTTATTTGCGGATTACCGTCCCCCCGGCGCCCAGGATATCGCTGTCCGTACCGTCGAGTTTGGTAATGACTACCCGGCGGATCGCGGAATTTCCGATAAAGTCGATCGCCGCTTGTATTTTAGGCTCCATCGAGCCAGCCTCGAACTGCCCGGCCTCTAAATACTTCTTTGCCTGCGCGACGGTCAGTTCATCCAACGGTTTTTCGTCTGGGCTGCCATAGTTTAAACATGCTTTTTTTTCGCCGGTCAGAATAAGCAGGATATCCGCGTCGACCATCGACGCCAGCTTTGCCGCCGCAAGGTCTTTTTCAATTACGGCGGAAGCGCCCCGCAGATAATTTTCCTGCTGCAGCACCGGAATCCCCCCTCCGCCGCAGGCGATCACGACCTGGTCTGCGGCAAGCAGTGCGCGTACGCTTTCGATTTCTATAATGTCGATTGGCTTTGGCGCCGCCACGATCCGGCGGTAGCCGCCTTCCACCTGCGTAACGTGGTTTCCTTTTTTCTCCTCCGCCTCGGCTTCTTCCGCGTCCATAATACGGCCGATAATCTTGGTCGGATGGTAGAACGCGTCGTCATATGGGTCTACGACGACCTGCGTCAGTACGGTAGCTACGGTCTTGTAGATGCCGCGGTTTAAAAACTCTGTACGAATCGCGTTTTGCAGGTCGTAGCCAATATAGCCCTGGCTCATTGCAGAGCATACGCTCATCGGCGTAGCGGTATATTCTGGGTAAATCCGGCAAAACTCCGCCATCGCCATATGGATCATCCCTACCTGTGGGCCGTTGCCATGGGTAATGACAGCCTGATAGTCGTCCTTGATCAGTCCCGCGACTGCCTTCGCCGTCCTGGCCGCCGCGATCTTCTGCTGCGGTAGCGTAGTGCCCAGGGCATGGTGGCCCAGGGCGATTACGATTTTTTTCTTTTTCATCAGTAGTTTGGTCCCCTCCTTTTTGATTTGTGCTTCCTTTGTACGTTCTTTGTGCTTTGTACGTTGGTGATCGTATGCTTATGTGCTAACTTTACCTTAATCCGGGTCTTTCAATATCCCCAAGGTATTCCTATTATAAATACTTCAGCGGATAAAATCAATAGACAGGCGAAATTGGTTTAGTTTCGATTTTGGTTTCGAGTAAACAGTAAGCCAAATTCGTTTGAGTTTGAAAAATGCTTTCCATCTAGTTAATATCGCTTATACATCTCTTTTGCCTGGTCTACGGATACCTGGCATTGCTCTGCGGTCATTTCCAGCTGCATTTCCATGCTCCAGTTGAACTTAACCGCAAATGCCTTGATGTTGGATACAGTAGTGCGGTATTTCTCTTCCGCTGCACGCCTGGATTCCGTTTCTACTCTGATTTCCAGCTCCTCTGCACGCTTCTTTTCTTCCTCTGCACGCTTCTTTTCTTCCTCTGCCTGCTGTTTTGCTTCATCTGCACGCTGTTTTGCTTCATCTGCACGCTGCTTTGCTTCATCTGCATGCTGTTTTGCTTCATCTGCACGTTTCGTTTCTTTCTCTACTTTCTTTTTTTCTTCTTCCACCTTCTTCTTTTCTTCTTCCACCTTCTTTTTTTCTTCTTCCACCTTCTTCTTTTCTTCTTCTATATTTAATTTTAATGTTTCCATCCCTGACTTTAACTCTTCGACGCCTGACCTTAACTCTTCGACGCCTGACCTTAATTCCTCAATACCACTCACGCGATTCCCCTCCTCACTTCCTGCTACGATGATCCTTTTTCGATAATAATACTGTTTCCTTTGCGCGCTGTTTGTATTTTCAGACAACAGGTAGTACAGCGCTTCGATTGCCTCCGGATTGTATTTCCCGCTATAAAGCTGCTCCTTGTTTTGATAGATGCGGTTAACGTCCGCTACGGAGATTAAGATGATGCTTAACAGATCGCCGTTATCGAACCTGCGTTTGCCCTGTATAAGCGGTGTCCCGTCTTTGTATCGGTAGTCTGCATCTGGGCGGATGCTGTAGCTGACAACCGGCTCCCTCATTTCTGGTATCGGGCGGCTAAAGCAGGTCCACACACTGTATACTTTACGGATTTCATGGTATTCTTCCTTGGACTGCAGTTGCGTAACCAGCGTCATTGCCGCATAATAGGCTGCGCGTGCAACTAGGGAATACGACGTTTTGTTTTCCCTGCTGTAGGACTTCATGGCGTCTTGCGCTTCTTCGTTGATACGCAGCAGGAGCTTTTCCCGCGCATTATACTCAAAAACGACGTCCAGGCGGATGTCTTTTGTATAAGTGCTGCCGAACTCAGTTGCCGAATCCCCCAGTGAATTTCCGGTTTCTACGTCGGCCCCCGTATACCGGCAAAAGTCGTCTAGGGAAACGTCCTGCAGCTCTTTTACGACCGCCGACAACAGCGCGCCTGTAAACCGCGCGTTCCTTAACAAGTCCCTGACGCTTGCGTCGCGTGCCCTGCGCAGGTCGTAATAGTCATTGTAAGAATCCACGCTACTCAACGAAGTGTGATATGACGTTACCTCTGCTTTTGGTCCCATAGTTCACGTTTTCCTTTCTTTTTCTTCCTGACCCGTTATGGCCTTTGGTTGTGTTTGGTTCAGGAATACGCATTTTTATTTTCCTCTAGTCGCCTAAATATCGTTGTATAAAAAGTATACCATACAATAATATATAAATTCAACGACAAAATCATTTTATACACAATAAATACATCTTTCTGGAATACTGGTGATTGTAAAGATACGCCCCAAACGTCTCCAGGCGCCGGCCATTTTGCATGGCGGCGCCTGGGATAAGGAGGTTGTATGCTGAATGATCAGGCATTCTTTTTGCCCAATACGATTTTGACGGTTTGTTCCTGATAGCCGCCTTCTGCTGCGCGCTGGATGGTGACTTCCACTTCGGAACCCGCTTCATAATAGGTTAACATTTTTTCTAAAGACTGCGAGGTCTTGACGGCCTTTCCATCGAACTTTGTAATAATATCCCCTTTCTGAAGGCCGTACTTTTCTGCCGCCCCGCCCCTTGTAAGCTCTGTAATGCACACGCCTTCCGGTATATGGTAGGCGCTGGATATCGATGCGGTGACGTCTACGCCGACCAGCCCAAGAAATGCCGCTTTGTCATCGGATACGACTTCGCGCTTGATTAGGTCTTCAATAATCGGCTTTGCCGTATTGGAAGGGATTGCAAAGCCCATGCCTTCTACGTCGGTATCCGAATATTTGGAAGAGTTAATGCCAATGACTTCTCCCGCGCTGTTTAAAAGCGCGCCGCCGCTGTTGCCCGGGTTGATCGCGGCGTCGGTTTGTATCAGTTCGTTTGTAAAGGATTCCCCGGTCTTTTCATCTTGTATCGTCACTTCACGGTTCAATGCGCTGACCCAGCCGCCGGTGACAGACTGCCCATAGCCTAATGCATTTCCGATCGCAATAGCCTGGGAGCCTACTTTTACCTGGTCGGAATCCCCAAGCGATGCAATTTTAATTTTGGACAACGTATCTTTTTCAATGTCGTTTTTGCTTACTTTCACAACCGCCAGGTCGGAGCTGCGGTCGGTGCCTTTGACTTCCGCACTCGCTGTCGTCTCGTCAAAGAACTGGATCGTCAATGTCGTGGCCGTTTCTACTACCCGGTTATTGGTTGAATTGTTCTCCACAACGTGGTTATTGGTTGCAATATATAGATAATTGTCGTCTTCACCGACGATTACGCCGCTGCCAGCGCTTGGTAGTTCATAATTTTGTACCTGCCCGAAGAAATTCTGTATCTGCACCTGGCTGAGGTTTGTAATAGCCACAATCGACGGCATACAGGCTTCTACGGTAGCAGAGACGTCTACGCCGGCTGCCGCGGTAGGCGTCGCCGTTTTTTTTGGCTGGTCGTCCGACGGGATTGCTTCTTGCTGCTTATTCCCTGCGTCCTGCTCGGTCAGTGCGGCAATTTCCTCTTGCCTTGTTCCAAACGCATTACCCGCTACATAGCTGGCGCCTTCAAATGCTGTACCCGCAACCAGCCCGAAGATTAGCGCGATCGATGCGCATTTTGCAAGCTTGATACCAAAATTTGTATTTGAATTTGCAGCCTTCTCCGCGCGTTTCCTGGCGCGTTCTTCCTTTTTCTGCTTTTTTTCATCGCTGTAGCTGTTCCAGCCGCCCTGTTGTCCGCCGGCCCCATCGCCGTAGATGCTGCTGTACGGGTTCGAGGACTGTTCATTGTTTACGCCAGACTGGGCATTTTGGCCAGCACCCGCGTGGCTGTCGTATTGTGCTTGGTAAGCGCCGCCATAATTATTGCTATTACCGTATTGTGCGTTGCTGTAGGTAGTTCCAGTATTTGGATTTACTGTGTTTTCGTCGGCGCGCCATACAGTGTATGGGTTTTTCTGTTCCTGGTTAATATAACTGTACCCATATGTGGAGCTGCCTTCCTGCTGGCTGTTGTACGCGGCATTTTGAGTGCTGTCCGCAGTACCCTGAGCGCTGTTTACGACATTTCCAGCATATCCAGCTTCAGACGCCGGCTGGCCTGTACTGTTTAAGCCATTTGCGGTGTTCGACGCCGATTGGCCTGCACTGTTTAAGCCATTTCCAGTATTCGGTGCCGACTGATCTGTACTGTTTAAGCCATTTCCGGCATTCGACGCCGACGTATCTGCACTGCCGCTGGTATTGTTATAGCTGCTATTATAATTGTTATACATATTTTCATGATTATCATGCGCATTGTTTTGAGAATTGTTATCCATAAAATAATCTCCTTTCACTGTCTTCGTTTTCTATTGTGCATTCATTTTGTATTCTGTATTCGCTGTCTGTTTGTTGTTTACAAATAGCAGTTTACCGTGAAATTGTGTCCCTTTTGTGATTAAAATTCCAAAAAACAGTGAATCTTTTCATAAAGAAAATAGGAAACATGCTCTAGAGCGTGTTTGAAAAATGCTTTCCGTAAGATGTGCTTCACATTTTGCGGAGAATTTATCCCAAATTTAGGAGGCATAGCGGGCTATGTTGACTAAATTTGGGATAAATTCTCCGCGAAATGGGGAGTGCAGATTGCGGGAATGATTTTTCAAACACGCTCTAGTCAAATGCTTTTACACGCACGCTTGTATTTCCGGACAGCCGGATCATCTCCCGGTACTCGGCCAAGCGGCTGCGAGGTACATGGATCACGGCTTTGCCAGAAATATTTTTAAACGCGCCTTCCCCGATGGTCTGAATCTGCCTAGACTTGATCTTTATTTTTTTCAGCTTCGAACATCCGGCAAACGCATAATCGCCAATTTCCGTAACATTCTTTCCAATTACAGCAGTCAGTATTTTTTTGTTTTTGCGGACGCAGTTTTGTTTCATCTCGGTAACGGCGTAGTCGGTGCCGTTGACATTGATTTTTTCGGGCACCATTACCATAATCTGCTTATCCGACATACATTTTAGATACCATGCCGTACCACCCTGCCAGCAGGTATACTGCGCGTTGTCGACTTCCACTTCTATACTGCTTTCCTCTTCGTCCGCATCCGGCGGCAGTACTCCGCTTCCCGGCTGCGGAACCCATACGGCGTTTACAACAGTATTGCCGGCGATATGGCTGTAGTCGCAATCCCATTGCAGCGTATATCCTTCTTTTGTCAAATCCGGCGCCGTTGCCGCCGCCCCATAGCTAACCTGCTGCGTTTTGCAGACAACGCCCCCATTGACAAAGGTTACGGTGTACTGGTCTTTTTGTTTTTGATCCTCTCTGACCACTGTGATTTTTGCTGAGGCGGTTTTGCTAAAATCCGCATCCGATACGGCGTATACATACAGCTGCGTAGACGCCTCATCATTTCCTATATATAATACGCCGTCCTCGATTTTTGTATAACCAGAACTGCTGCCGTCCACTTCCCAGCTCACCTGCTGCGACGGACGACCCTGCCCGGTTACGGTCGCATGGAATGTCTGGCTCATGCCCGGCCGCATAGCGCTTTCTTGCGGCGTAATCGTTACCCCGGTCACCGTGCCATACGAAATCTGCGGGTAGGAACCGCTTGGATAAGAACCGTTCGGGTAGGAACCGCTTGGATAAGAACCATTTGGATAAGAACCGTTCGGGTAGCCGCCCGGGTTCGATAATGCGGGGTCTATGGTAAATGCTTTCAAGCAAATATTTTCCGGGTCTGAAATCCGGCTGTCTGCCGTACACGAAATCGGCACAGCCTCTTCGTTTCCGGTTACTTCCACACGCAGCTGCAGCGTCGAACCATAAATGGGCGCCGGATCTGCGAGCCGGAACACACGGTAGCCGCTGTGCGCCATCGTACCGGAAAATTGCGTCAGCTCGCTGCCGTTGATGAAGAAACGATAATGCGCGCCCGCTTTTACATAAGTCGCAAAACCAGACAGCCGTTCCGTCGCAGACACAGTCTGGTAGCTGCGGCTGTAGCTGCTGCCCGCCGCATATTCGGACAGCCCGCGGTAGTCGGTCTCATAGATACGGTCGTATAGCGACGTCCGTTCCGTTACCTGGGCCACCGCAAAGGCATCCTGGAAATAATTTTCATATGAAACCCAGTAATAACCGGTATTTCCATTGATGCTAAACGGGTCATTTTCCCCCCAGCTGTTTTTGACAAGGAACGCGCCCTGGCTGGACGGCTGCCTTGGCTCAACCAGAGAATTGTAAAACGCCGACGCCGGCATACGGTCGTCCCACCCTATGATAGTCACGCCATGGTTTACGCTGGGGCTTGCTTCTTGCGGATAATAGTACGCCCCATTTTTCGTCATGTGCAGCCTGTTATATGCGTTAAAATAAACGCTGACGCCTACCGCGCCATACTGCACCACCAAATTTTTGATATTCTGTATATAATCCTGCTTCGCCTGCTGGTCGCTTATCTGGTATTTGCCCAGTTCCGCGGTTTCGCTGATATAGTAGTCAGCCAGCCGTCCGTCCGTTTCCCGGCATGGGCCGCACCGGCCGCCCCTGGCCCAGTACGCCAGCGCCTGGCGGTAATTGCCGCCTAGCGTCAAGTCCAAAAATCCATAAGCGCCCCCGCCCCCAAGCTGGGCGATCATATCGGATTCGCTGAAATTTTCCGGCGTCATCCTTCCGGTGCGCAGCAGATAAGATTCCAGTACCGCGTCCGCCATATACGCCCAGCAGTAATTGCTCTGCGCCTGGTCTTCCGGCGGCGTCACATAAGACAAATGTCCGATATTATCATTATAGCTGGTCAGCGGCTGCGGCAATACCGTACCTGCGGGCGCAGACGCCTGCACCTGTAATGGCCCAAAGCCTGCCGTTAAATACAATACAGCTGATAAAACCGCGGCAAGCATTTTTTTTCCGTTTTTTAAGACTTTGCCAGCTCTTCTTGTTCTATAGTTCATACGCAACCTCCCAAAAACAGGCGCTCATACTGCCCGGTAATTTTTTCCCAGCTGTAGGCCCCGGCGATCCGTGCGCGCGCGCGCTTTCCCATTTCCGCCGCCTGCTGCGGCGTCAGCGCGTCGATACGGTCGATCAAAGCCGCCAGGCTGCCCGGTTCTTTTGTCCAGTAGTACGCGCAGCCTTTTGCCACTTCCCGGTTAAAGCCTACGTCTAACAGCAGGTTTACATTTGTCCGCGCCAGCGCTTCCAGCAGGCTAGGGTTCGTCCCTCCGACTTCATGCCCGTGGAAATACGCGTATGCGTGCTCCCGGATTCCTTTCAGCAGCTCCTGGTCGTAGACTGTCCCGGTAAAAATAATCCTCGGGTCTTTGTCAAACCCGGTTTTGCGCTTCAGCTCCTCCAGAAAATCCGCTTTCACATCGGTAACGAGCGCAAACGATTTTTGGGTCTTAGACCTGCGGAACTCGCGGATCATTGTCTCATAATTATTCTCCGGTACAAAACGCCCCACAACAAGGTAGTACCCGCCGGAGCGGACGCCGTGCGCGTCAAACCATTCCCGCAGTTTCTCCTCAGGCCCGCCATGTTCGCCACTTTGCCTCTGCATATCGGCCTTTGGCCCGCCGTGTTCGCCACTTTGCCCCTGCGCACCGGCCTTTGGCCCGCCGTGTTCGCCACTTTGCCTCTGCGCACCGGCCTTCGGCCCGCCATGTTCGGTATAATCCCTGGGCTGCCGCTGCGCACCTATTTTTTGCACATCCTGCCCAACGCTATCACATGACCCGCCAATCTCGGCGCCATATGCAATATAGGTCGTCTGCGGATGGTAGCTTCGGTATTCTTGCTCTATATATTTTTGTATATTGCGGCTGTCGCAGATCAGCAAATCCGCGTGCCGTACCATCAGCCGCTCCGAATATTTCCAGTAGCGGCGCACTGGCGGGCTCCATTTCGCGCGCAAAAATTCATGGCCGTCTGGATTGACGTACAGCCTGCCGCCCATTGCGTGGATTTGGCGGCAATAAGGCGCCACAAAAGGCCCGATCCTGCATGCCAGTATATAAAAGACCGGGTGCGGAATTCTTTTTTTACGGGCATAGCGGATAAAATAGCTAAGCGCCTCTAAATCATAGGCGACCGCGCGCGCAGCGCCAAGCCTGCGCCAAGGAAATACGACGCATTTTGCGCGGTGGCACGTATAATAGGCCCGGTCTGGGTCATATTCTTCCGGCTCCACGGCGCACGCGACGTGGTAGCGTATCCGGCGGCTTGTCTGATATTCGGCAAGCTTATCTACAAATGTCTCAAAACCGCCATAATGCGCCGGTATGCCTTTGCATCCGATAATAAATATATGCTGCTGTTTATACATAATCGTCCTCCAATACCCCTGTATCCTGCTCGTCCCCTACGCCTTTGCCAGTGTCATCTGCAATTGCGCGGCTATATTTTAACACCGTCTCCGACGGCGTGTAATCTTTGTCGTCAAACAGGTATTCGTGCAGCTGCCTGACATTGTTCTCCAGATCGCAAGGAGTTACGATATATTTCCTGGACAGGTCAAATGTGTATAACTGGAATGGAAACCCGCATGTCCCCGCCAGTTCGTAATTGAACAGCTGGCTTGCCATGGAAATCAGCTGCATCTGCGTCAGGTCTGTACTGATATCCCCAAGCACAGTATCGATAATCTTATTGATCGTAAGCAGCCCGGCGGATTTTGTCTTATCGATCATTTTGCTGAGCACTTCGCGCTGGCGCTGTGCACGCCGGAAGTCGTTCACATCATGCCTGATGCGGCAATAAGCCGTCGCCTGCACGCCGTCGAGCGTCTGCATCCCGGCATGTTCGACCATATGGGCCTCCCTGCCTGTATAGGCGGCGGTCTCCGCGATATAGAGGTTGATCTCTTCCATCATCTTGCCTTCTTCTACTTCAATTTCCAGCCCGCCTAACAGGTCGATCACTTCGCATACGGCGTAAAAATCTACCGCTACATAGTCTTCAATGTCCAAATCCAGGTTCTGGTTTAACATATAGACCGCCTGTTTCGGCCCTCCGTGGTTATACGCGTAATTTGCCTTCCACAAATACTGCTCGTCGCTGCCGCTGACATTTAGGTACGTATCGCGGTATACCGATACGACCTTTACTTCTTTGGTATCGTTATTGATGCTCACGATCATAATCACATCGCTGTTGCCGGAGGTAAAAACCCCGCTCTTTGCATTGTCCAGCCCAAATACCGCTATATTCGTATATCCTTTTAACACCTCTTGCGTTTTCTCCTGTAAATCAGGGTTTACGACATCTACCGCTTCGATATTGTCCACATGGTTCATTTTCTGATATTTCGACCAGACAAAAAGCACAGCCAGCAAAACCAGCAACAGTATTATTTCTATTGTAAAGATCAGTATTTTATAACTCTTTTTTTTCTGTTGTTTGTGCAAATCAGCCCCTCCCATTCCAGTCAGTTTTATTTTAGGCAAAAAAATCCCATAATATTAAAATACGTAACATATTTGTAAAAAAATGGGACAAAAAACCATCCGGGGGCATTTTGCATGAACCCCCCGGATGGCCTTATCTTACACTTATCCTTTTTTATTTATCTGCGCTACGCTTTATCCGCTCTACTCCGGCTGCGTAGAAGTCGCGTCCGTGCTGGACGGCTGGCTGCCCTTCGTATAATTATCCGCCTGTATGCCAGTCACCTCTTCGTCGCCAATCCCTTTGCCGGTCTCTGAAATAATTTCCTGGCTGTAGCTTTGTACGGTATTGGACGGCGTATAATCCGTATCGTTGAATAAATACTGGTGCAGCTGCGTAACGTTTGAGGCCAAATCGCACGGTATCACGACGTCGCCTTTTGATTCCAGTTTTAAATTGCAAAGCTGGAACGGGAAACCAGTCGTATCCACCAGTTCGTAATTAAACATCTGCTTGGCGAGGGTGAATAATTCCCCTCCGGTAAAGCTCGTGCTAATATCGTCCAAAACAGAATCTATAATGCTGTTGATCGTCAGTATCCCGGCGTTTTTGGCTTTTGTCACCATCTTGGACAGCACTTCACGCTGCCTTTGCGCGCGCTTAAAATCATTCCCGGTCGTATAGCGGATCCGGCAGTACGCCGTAGCCTGTACGCCGTCCATATTGTATACGCCTGGTTCTGTAATCATCTCTGACGGGCGTTCTGTGATCTCCGCAGTCTCCGCAATATAGTATTTGAGCCATTTTGCTTCTTCTTCGTCTATCTCTATCTCAATGCCGCCCAGCAGGTCGATCGCTTCCGCCACCGCCTCAAAATCTACCACGACATAATCTTCAATATCCAAATCCAGGTTGCGGTTCAGCATCCGGATGGCAGCCTCGACGCCGCCGCTGTTATAGGCATAATTTGATTTATGGAAACTAAAGGAGCCGTCGCTGCTCGTATTTAAAAACGTATCCCGGTAGACGGACACAAGCTTGACCGCCTGCGTATCATTATTGATGCTCGCAATCATAATGACGTCGCTGTTGCCTGCGGCGTAGTTGCCGTTTGAACGGTTGTCCAGGCCAAAGACGGCGATATTCGTATACCCCTTTAACACTTGCTGCGTTGTCTCGTCCAGGTCGGTATTCATAATGTCGTCTGTCGCAATAAAGTCCGGGTCCCGGTTGATCTTTTGGTACTTGGACCATAAATATAGCGCCGCAAGCACTGCCAGCAGCAGGATAATTTCTACAACGAATATGACAATCCTGCCCTTCTTCTTTTTCTTTTTTGCACTCATCTCTAATTCCCCTCTGCCTTTGTAACTGATACGAATCATATACTAATTTTTTTTCAAAGTCAATATTCCATAGTTGTTTTCTGTAATATTTATGAAAAATTTATAGATGGGGCGCTGCCACCCAAAACATTACCGGCCCAGCATACGTAAAAAAAACACCAGGCGGTTGTAAACCATAACCGGCACAGTGTTCCTGTCAAAATCTGACACATTATGACTGTGCCTACGGTAGTACAGCAGCGGTTCTTTTAAAAATACCGTCCCGCCGCGGTGCCGGTCATTTAATATGCCGATCCACTGGTCATGCATCTGGATATCATCCGGTATCGGCAGGATATAAGGCTTTAGGCTGCTATGGAACGCCATGCAGCAGCCGATATATTTGTTGCGCCACAGATTTTTCCACACGCCCGCGCCGCATCCGCGGTATGCAAAAAAAGAAGGGTATATCACATGTGTAAGCGCCGCGTCCATCACCACGCAGTCATGGACGACGACGTGGCACTTATGTTCCCGAAAAGCCCGCAAGACACGGCGCACTTTATCCGGCCTCCATACATCGTCTTGGTCTGCCAAAAAGATATAGCGCCCTTTCGTATGCGCAATGGCATGCGCGATATTCTGCTTAATCCCCCGGCCTGGCCCGTTGATACAGCGGACACGCCCGTCCTGTTTCTGATATCTATATACCAGCTCGCGGGTACGGTCGCTGGAGCCGTCGTCGGAAACGATAATTTCGTCGTGCGGCCCGAGCTGGCAAAGGATGGAATCCAGCTGTTCTTCTATATAGTTTTCTCCATTATAAACCGCCATTGCGACGGACACCCTTACCATAATCTAACTGCTCCTTTTATTTACCCGCGAGCACAATTATTTGCCAGATACCTTGTAATATTTTGCAAATGAAACTGCTCGCGGACATAACTTAACACATCTTATTTTTTCTGGTACTTTCCCATTTACTTTGAACCCGAACCGGTCAGCACGACATATACGGTACGCAGCAGTATCTTGACGTCCAGGCTCAACGACCAGTTGGAAATATACTGCGTATCCAGCGCCACGACTTTTTCAAAATCCGTAATATCGTTGCGCCCGCTGACCTGCCACATGCCGGTCAGGCCCGGCTTGATGCCAAGGCGCCCCCAGTGGTGGAGCTGGTACTGCTCTACTTCGTCAACCGTAGGCGGCCGTGTGCCTACCAGGCTCATCTCCCCTTTTAAAATATTCCAAAATTGCGGCAGCTCGTCGATCGAATGTTTCCGTATAAAGCGCCCAATCGGGATAATGCGCGGATCGTCCGTCATCTTGAACATCATGCCGTCCATTTCATTATTCGCCATTAACTCCCGCTTTTTTTCTTCCGCATCCATATACATGGAACGGAATTTATAAATATGGAAGATACGCCCGTTCTTGCCAACGCGCTCCTGCGAAAAAAATACCGGCCCGGGCGACTGGATTTTTATGATCGGCCCAAAAATAAGGAACGCGACGCCCGTAAGCAACAGCCCGACCAAGCTGCCCGCAATATCCATCATCCGCTTGATAATCAGCTCCCTTGGCGAAGCAATATGCATGCTTGTCGTCAGCACCATATAGCTGCCGCATTTCTCTAACACTTTATTTGGCATCAGCGCGTTTTGCTTTACAAGGTTATAATGGACCGTCACGCCCATTTCCAAAAGCTCGTTGGCAAGCGCCTCGCTCGATTCTCGCGTATTTCCGTTAATAAATACTTCGTCTACGACGTTTTCCTTTACATAGTCGTAAAATCCGTCCGCGTCCGCTACAACTGGGATTCCACGAACCGTTTCGCCGGTTCGCTGCTTGTCTACAATTACAATGCCTGTGACCTCAAAATCCCGGTATTCATCGCGCTCAAAATCCCTGACGCATTCTTCCGCGTACCGGTTCATGGTCAGAATGACCATCGACGCCTGGCTCCGGTTCTTTTTGATCGACCTGCGCACCGCCTGCTTGTAGACGCAATGTGCAATAAATTCATAACAGATGGACACGATCCAGAAGGTAAACATACTTTCCCTGGAGTAGACTGCCGACATCTTCATGGCATACATATATACCAGCATCCCGACAAAAATAATCGAGCAGGTCATCGCAACTTTTTGTAATTCCGCCATTGCCTCCCGCTTGATGACCTGATGGTACGGCTGTTCAAAAAAAACGACGCAGATATCCAGCAGTACGAGGATCACCGCCAGCCGCCTGTACGGCTCGCTCGCATAGGGGTTCCTCCAGCCATGGCGTACAATATATCCAGTTATAAATGCCAGTTGGAGCAGCAGGATATCCAATATGGTAAAATCCAGGTGCTTAACCCAGCCGGTGTTATCTTTTCTATACATGCTGCTCCTTTAAATTCCTCAGGTGGATATACAACCAGCTGTCTGCGTAATCCTCCCGTTCTTTCTGTGACATTTCGCTATATTTATCGTATGTAAGTTTCGCCTGGAACATTTCCAGTTCTCCGCATTTGTAACATTCCACATTTTTCCTGCGGGATACGGTACGCATCCATCCGCATTTCGGGCAGATATATACTTTTATCATACAAATGTCCTTTCCATTATCGTTTCTGTTACGTTTCCGGCCTGTCCCTTACTTATTATTCTGTTTTTTTCCTGGCCTGTCCCTTTCCATACATTCCGCTACTTTATCCATCTTGTTACTTACATTACACTCCGTTGCATATTTATCTGTCTCTTACGTTGCTTCCAGCTGTCTTCTTAGGCTGTCGTTTACATGATATCCCGCTGCATATTTATCTGCCCCTTACGTTATATCCTGTCTTCTTAAGCTGTTGTTTACGTAATATCTAGTTGTCTTCCCGACCTTCCTTACCCGGTATACAGTGTAATTTTCGCACTGTGCAACCGGGTAGGCCCCAATTTCCGATAAATAACCGTCCATGGCAAACGCTGTACGGATCACAAGATAATTGACGCCCAGTTTTTTCATGCTACGCGCCAGCTGCTTCTGGTCTGTGCGGATGCCTTCGTTGACTACCGCAATAATCTGCTGCTGCCTAGCATATTGTTTTTTGTCATAGCCATGCTCTGCCTGGTATAGGTATGCTTTCCGCGATATCCCCCAGCAGATGCGCGGCTCATACGTACGCACCTGGTACTGCAAGTACATATCGAAGGCCGCTACCGGCTGTTTTTTCCGGCTTTCGCCCCAGTCTTTCATAATTTCCTGCGCAACCGCAATCGTATCCGGGGCAAGCGCGTAGACATTCTGCGGACGGCTCAGGTTTTTGCGGCTGATAAATAAATTGCCCCCTACCGCGATACAAAGCGCAAACGCCAGCGCCGCGGCTACAGCCTGCTTCCTTTGCCCGCTGAAAAATGCCCTAGTCAAATGAAGCGCGATCAAAAACAGCACAGGCAGCATCCAAAAAAAACGGTAATACGTTTTTGCATCCGTTATTTTATCCATCACCAGGTAGACCACCTGGTTAAATACAAACAGGATAGACAGCCCCAACGCCGCAGCCGCTTTTTTCCCAACTGTCCCACCGTTTTTGCGATCAGCAAGAACGAGCAGTACTAGGCATACAAAAAACGCCGCCAGATACAACGAATCGCCGTTGTACTGCCAAAACATATCCAGCATACGCTACACCTCCACGACCAGCCATTCCATCTCATAACAAAAATATACAAGCATATAGCATACATTCGGCAGCAGGCAGTAAATCGCTTTGCGGATAAAGCCCATGTCCCGCCGTTTTTCAACAACCATATGCGCAAGCAGCATAATCGCCGTCATCACCGGCACGATGACAAGCGACGACATGGAGATGGCTACGCTCGCGCAGGAAATCAAAAACAGCTCCGCCCAATTGCGCAGGTCATAGTCTTTTTTCCATATCCGGTATAACAAATAAAAGGCCATCGGCAGCACAACATTCGCGCAATAGGCTTTTGCTTCGTAGCCGCGCAGCATCAAAAACTGCCCGCTCGTATCATAGACGTCCCAAAACAGCGTCAGCAAAATCGTAAGCGAAACAAGCACGGACGATTTTTTCCGGTCGCGCTGGAACACTTCCATTGCAAAGCTGTAAACGACCGCGTTCGCCAGCAGGACGCAAAGCACGCCCATCACATATTTTTGCAGCAGCAGCGCGGAAATCCCGGTTATCTGGCTCATCCACGCGGTATTCATATAAAACGAAGACAACGCGTAGCGAAGCTCCATCGTCTCCCGGATCAGGCCGCTGTTGCCGTCGTACAAATACATCGTGTCGGTCGCTACCGAAGTCGTCATATTTCCAATATAATAAGCAAAATCCCATCCAATGTTGCGCTGTAGCAATACGGCTGTGACGCACTCACACACTATCGCCGCCGCCATAAGCGCCAGCAGCATGCGCGTCGCCCGCGACGGGCGTACCGACGGGCTATATACAGCTGTTTGCGGCACACGCCCTTTTTTGACGATCCAGGCGCAAACCGCCAGGACAACGATGAGCAGTGCCAGCCAGACGTATCCTAGTACATGCAGTTTTTGTTTTGTAAAGATCATAATTTCCGCAACAATTTGAAACAGGGCGAAATAGGCAAAAAAGCCGATACAGACAACCTCCGCAAGTACCGGATGCAGCCGGCATTTTATGCAGGCGGCTTTTCCCAACAGCCAGTATACGCCCAGGTTTAGCATTAATATCACAATACAAAAAAACAGTTGCAGCACAATTATTCCTCCGACATATAATCATTATACAATGGCAGCACATCCGCCGTACTGCCCTGCATTTTAATTTTCCCTTCATGGAGCCATAAAATAGTGTCGCACAGCTTTTCCAATGTTTCTGTGCTGTGTGATACGATTATGACAGTTCGGTCTTCATTTGTAATCAGCTCTTTCATCTTGGCATAGCTTTTTGCCTTAAAGCGCGCGTCCCCGACGCTGAGCACTTCATCGATCAACATAATCTCTGTTTCCAAAATCGCGGTAATGGAAAACGCTAGTTTGGAATGCATCCCGCTGGAATAGGTGCGTACCGGCTTGTCGATAAAAGAGCCAAGGCCGGAAAATTCAATAATGTCGTCCAGTTTCTCTGTCACCTGCTTTTCCGTGAATCCAAGGAGCATCCCGCTAAGATAAATGTTCTCCCTGCCGGATAATTTCTTTTGAAACCCTACGCCGATGGAAAGCAGCGACACCGTATATCCATGGAGGTCGATCGTGCCTTCATCCGGCGAAAAAATACCGGCGATTGCGCGCAGCATGGTAGACTTGCCGCTCCCGTTTTTGCCGACGATACCCATAATTTCGCCTTTTGGCACTTTAAACGACACGCCCCTAACAGCTTCGTATACTTCGACCTCCGATTTTTTCAGGCTAAACAGGCTTTGGCGGATCGATACTTTGTTCAGGCATTTATAACGTATTTTCAGATTCGACACTTCGATCGCATATTCCTTTGCAGCCTCTTTGGCGTCTGTGTTTCCGTTTTTGAACGTCTCTTTGATACTGCCTTTTGCGTTTTTATTCGCCTGTTTTGCGCTGTTTTTCACGTTTCCTTTTGTGTTTCCCTTCGTTTGGGTTTCTACCCTGGTATTTTTGCGGCACCCCTGTCCAGAACCATTTCTGTCCATGCCGTTTTTTTTCAGTTTGTTTTTATTTGGCTTGTTCCTGCCCGGATTACGTTTTTCGAGGATTTTTCCTCCCATGTTATCTGGGGCTGGCTTGTCCCCTTCCATACGGTCTATTTCCTGTTTATCCCTGTCCAGATTAGGTCCATCTGTGCTATTTATGCTATCTATGCTACCTATGCTGTGGCCTTCCAGCCTCTCTTTTCCAAGATTGCTTTTATCTATGCGGAAGTTTTCCAGGTTGTTTCCTTCCAATCCATTTGGGGCTGGACGATCATTATCCATACGGTCGTCTTCCAGCCTGTTCCTATCCATGTCGTCTTTTTCCAGCTTCTTCTCATTCATACTGTCTTTTTCCAGCTTCTTCCCATCCATGTCAATTCCCCATTCCAATCGTGACATTAGCGCGCTGTTTCTGATTGCAGCTTTACCTTCTATCTTGCTCTCTATACCGATATCCAACTATCTTTTTCCAACAAGCAATTCCACACTAGGATTTGCCGCTATATGACTTTCACATAGCTGTTTTCGTGCTTGTAAATATTATGAATCCCAATGACGGAAAACAAAATGCCGACTACGAACCAAAGAAGCAGCGGGCTCCAGTCCGGCATTGTACGGTAAATCAGTACTTTCCTCATAGAGTCTACGAGCAGCGCCATCGGGTTGCATTTTAACAGCAGGCTGCTATACGGATACGGCACGCGCTTTTCGATCGAATAGATAATGCCGGACATGTAAAACGCCAGTTTCAATACAACGGTCGTAACGTTTGCCAGGTCTTCTACATAAACGCCAAAATGCAGCAGCAGGCTGCTAAAAGCGAACGTAATAACGACCAGCATAAAAAGCAGCGGCAAAAACAGGACAATCTTCCAGTCGATCGGTACACGGTAGCCAATCATCATAATTACTACAATAGAAAACGCGATCATCATTTTAAACCCGTTGGTAATCATCCGTTCGAAGATTAAAACAAATTTGGGCAAATACACTTTTGATACAATAGAACGGTTCGCCGTAACCAGCTTCACACTTTGCTGCAGGCAACCGGAAAAAAAATTCCAACAGTTAAACCCGATAAAAATAAAAACTGGCAGGTAAGGCTCTTTCTTCTGAAATACGATCAGGGACACAAAAGAATATACGATCATAAATAGCAAGGGGTCTAAAATCCACCACAGCCAGCTCAAATGGGAATTGGCAACTTCCGATTTTAATGAAGATTTTGCCGCGTATACGGTATAATTGCGGTATTTCTTTACATCGTTTATAAATCTAATCAACGTTTCTTCCCTCGTTTCTCGTCTCTCACTGTATACTCTTTACTTTCTACTTTTTACCTTTTACATATGATACTTCCGAACCCCATTCCACGCATACAAAATTAGATAGCAAAATGACTCCAGACGCCCATGTCCCAGGACGCGGTACGAACCATACTGCATCTGCGCGGATTTCCACTTATTCCTAGATTTGCCACCTTCGCTGAGCCGGCATTTCAGCGCCGCCCTATTGACGCCCACAGCCGTTTTGTACTTTTTTAACACACGCAGCCACAAGATATAGTCTTCATGGTATTCATCATGGACAAATTCAAATTCCCTGGCTGCGTCTGTTTGCATAACAACGGAACCGCACGGAATGACATTGGTTTCCAGCAGTTTGCGGTAAGTCACGCGGCGGGGCACCGGTATCACTTTTCCGGTTGGTTTCCCATTCGGATACACCAGCTCCCTGGCTGTATAGCATAGCACAGTGCCCGTACGGGCGATACATTTCATTTGTATTCTCAGTTTATCAGCATCCCACCAGTCGTCGGCGTCCAAAAAAGCGATATACCGGCCGCGCGCGGCCCAAATCCCGCGGTTTCTGGCAGCCGCCACGCCCTG
>CASUON010000012.1 GCA_949457475.1 uncultured Lachnospiraceae bacterium | reverse complement strand
CGGAACATCCGGACGGGCCTGCTGCCTGGTTCCGGCGTCCGGGATACAAAAACATTCACGGTTTGTCGGATAACAACCTATTATTTCTCATTTTTAAGGGATATCCCCATCCCATGAAAATAACTAACGGGGCATGCGGATTTTGGATATTCGAAAAAGAGTATTGCGTCTATTCCCGTGTAATGGTATGATAAAAAAAACGATTTTATAAGTCTACCTGCAAAACAGCCGGCCGGGTGCTTGTTGTATGTGGACGGTGGTAGATTGGGGGATAAGGGGGAATTTTATGGATCAGGAAACGGCGCAGCGGTATCAGCGCATGGCAATGCAGAAGACGGAAAAAAAGCCGGTGAAACAACGGCGGGGGATCAGCGGGAGTACGCTAAAGATGATCGCGCTTGTGACAATGCTCATCGACCATATCGGGGCCGGCATCTTGGGCAGGTATTTGTCCATGTATGGGATTAATAGTCTGGATACCAGTCAGGCGGAGGCGGTGGAGCAGTGGATGGCGCAGTACGGGTCTTTGTACAGTACGTATGTGATTATGCGCATGATTGGACGGCTGGCATTCCCGATTTACTGTTTTTTGCTTGTAGAAGGGTTTACGCATACGAAAAACCAGTTGCAGTATGCGAACCGGCTGCTGCTGTTTGCGGCAATTTCGGAAGTGCCGTTTGACCTGATGGTGAAAGGGAAGATTCTGGAGTTTGAACACCAGAATGTATTTTTTACATTGTTCCTTGGACTTATGGCTATGTATGGTATCCAGTGGGCCGAGGAGCATGAAGTATGGGGGAACTTTAAAAAGCAGCTGTGCAAATTTGCCGTGACGATCGCATGTATGGCGGTAGCCCAGATGATCACAACCGACTATGCGGCGATCGGCGTGTTGTGTATTACGGCATTGTACCTGTTTCGCAAAAAAAAGCTCTACCAGGTTATGGCTGGG
This sequence comes from uncultured Lachnospiraceae bacterium, assembly GCA_949457475.1. Lineage (GTDB taxonomy): Bacteria > Bacillota > Clostridia > Lachnospirales > Lachnospiraceae > Eubacterium_J. The sequence continues at coordinate 22,809 of CASUON010000012.1, read as the reverse complement.
TGTATCGCTTTTTCCTGGGAGATGACAGCGCCGCTGGCATTTATACCAATCTGGTTTTACAATGGCAAGAGGGGATGGAATTTAAAATATTTCTTCTATCTGTTTTACCCCGTGCATCTGCTGCTGCTGTATTTAGTCTGCGTGGCGCTTGGAGTTTCCGCTTATCCGGCAGGGTAGGGATGTCTTTACAAGGATAAAAATAGAAAGCAAGTGTTTTGCAAAAAGAAGTAAAATGTATATGGTTTTTGAAAGGGACTGTCGAGAATCTTTTGCGCAATTGTTTGCGTAAATTCTTGACAGTTCCTTGTTGCAGTTGGAAAAGAAATTGTTGTACAATAGAATAACATAAGGCGGGAAGGAAATTGTTTTATGGGGAGGATTGTAATGGAAGGACCGCGCTATGGATATTAACAGGTAATGTAAAAAGGAAATTGTTTTACAAGGGGGGATTGCAATGGAAGGACAAAATGGTGCGAGCGGCGTACTGTTTACAAAGAAACAGCTGGTAACGCTGATCTGGCCGCTGCTGCTGGAGCAGTTTTTAACAATGACGATGGGGCTGGCGGATACATATATGGTATCTGGTGTCAGCGAAGCGGCGATGTCCAGCGTTAGCTTGGTAGATCAGCTAAATATATTGATCTTTCAGATTTTATCGGCGCTTGCGGTGGGCGGCGCGGTAGTTTCCAGCCAGTACCTGGGGCGCAAGGATACGAAGCAGGCTGGAAAATGTGCGGCGCAGCTTTACAGTGTGCTGCTGATTAGCACGGTGGTGTTGATGGCGGCAGTGCTTTTATGCAGCCGGCCGATCCTGCGCGGGATTTTCGGCAGCATTGAAGACGACGTAATGGCGTATGCGCAGACGTATTTTTTGATCAGCGCGGTATCATACCCATTTATGGGCATTTATAATGGCGGGGCTGCGCTGTTTCGTGCACAGGGCAACAGCAAGGTTAGTATGAAGGCAAGCATGGTTATGAATGTCATTAATATATGTGGGAATGCTTTATTGATCTACGGGTTTCACATGGGCGTGCTTGGTGCGGCTTTGGCGACGCTGGTAGGCAGGGTGTTCGCGGCTATCTGGGTAACTTGGCAGCAGCAGAAGGCGGATAATCCGCTTCGGGTTGAAACGGCCGCGTCGTTGTGGCCGGACAAGTCGCATATCCGCCCAATCCTTATGATTGGGATACCAAGTGGCCTGGAAAACGGGATGTTCCAGATTGGAAAACTGTGTGTCAGCAGCCTGACATCTACGCTCGGCACGTCTGCAATCGCTGCGAACGCAGTTGCGAATAACGTCGCTTCGGTTGCGAATATTCCAGGAAATACGATGAGCCTGGCGGCAATCCCAGTAGTCGGGCAATGCCTGGGCGCGGGTGAGAAGAAACAGGCTAGGCGTTACGGCGGCCTTTTGATCGGCGTTGGTATGCTTGGGCTGGCCGTTACGAATATTGCCGTGTTTTGTTCTATTGGCGGGCTTGCGCAATTGTTCCATTTATCCGAAGCAGCGGCCGGGATGTGCGTGTCGGTTATGCGCTGGTTTAATGTATTCAGTATTTTTTTCTGGGCTACCAGCTTTATTATGCCGCATATCCTGCGCACTGGCGGGGACGCGAAATATACGATGACGGTCAGCATCTTAAGCATGTGGATTTTCCGCGTCGTTTTATCCTATTTTTTTGTGTTAAAATTAGACAAAGGGCTGCTGGGCGTCTGGTTCGGGATGTTTATCGACTGGGTGTGCAGGTCTGCCTTTTTCGTTGCCCGATTTCTGGGTGGGAAATGGATGGAGCATAAGGTGATCGAGTAAAGAAAATGAGCGACAGGCGGGAGGGATGTTTATGATTCAAATTTATAAGACAAGGAAGGGCGTATCGTACCAGTTAGATGAACGGGAAGAAGGCTGCTGGATTATGATGACGGACCCGACAGAGCAGGAGCTGCGCAAAATTGCCGAGGAATATGAGATCGAACTAAGCGATATACGCGCCGCAATGGATGAGGAAGAACGCGCGCGCCTCCAGATCGAAGATAATTATTCGATGATTATTGTGGACGTCCCTACGATTGATGTGCGGGAAGACCGGGAATACTATATGACGATCCCAATGTCCGTGCTGCTTGTAAGGGACGCGATCATTACGGTATGTATTGAAGAAAACGTCGTTTTGAAGTCTTTTTTGGATTCGAATGTACGCCATTTCCATACGCGGATGAAAACGCGTTTCGTTTTGCAGCTGTTGTATAAAAACGCGCAGTGCTATTTGCATTATCTGCGCATTATCAACCGCAAGAGCGAAGAAGTGGAAGATAAATTGTACAAGTCCACGCAAAACAGGGACCTGCTGGAACTGATGGAGCTGGAAAAAAGCCTGGTGTATTTTACCGCTTCGCTGCGTTCAAACGAAGTAGTGCTGGAAAAGCTGATGCGGGCAGAAAGCATTAAAAAATACCCGGAAGATACGGATTTATTGGAAGACGTCATTATTGAAAACAAGCAGGCTTTGGAAATGGTCAATATCTACAATGGGATACTAGGGAATATGGTAGAAACGTTTGCGTCTATTATTTCGAATAACCTGAACGTCGTTATGAAGTTCCTAGCTACGATCACGATTGTAATGTCCATACCGACCATGATATTCAGCGCTTATGGGATGAATGTCAACGTAAGGGGGATGCCGTTTGCGTTAAGTGAAGCGGGTTTTTTGATACTGATTGTATTATCGATTGTTATTAGCGTGATTGTGGCGTTTGTATTTGCAAAAAAGAATTTGTTTTAATATTTTGCAGTTCATATTTTGCAGCTGGCATTCTGAAGCAGATGCGTTGCAAAATGATTTTAATGTAAACGGGTTTATGCAAATGTGTTTATGCAAATGGATGTATATAAATGGCCTTAATGTAAACGGGTTTATGCAAATATGCTTATGTAAATGAATTTATGCAAATGGATTTATGCATATAACGTTTATCGGAAAAGGGTAGTTTAGTGGAGGTGTATATGAGGATTTCTACGAAAGGCAGGTATGCGCTTCGCACCATGTTGGACTTGGCGCTGCATAATACAGGTACGCCGGTGCGGAGCAAGGAGATTGCAGCCAGGCAGAAGATATCGGATAAATATTTAGAGCAGATTATTGCGGTTTTGAACAAAGCGGGGTTCGTACGGAGCGTGCGCGGCCCGCAGGGGGGCTATTTGCTGACCCGGGAGGCGGAAGAATACACGGTAGGCATGATCTTACGGCTAACCGAGGGCAGCCTTGCCCCGGTGGAGTGCCTGGACACCGAACCTGGCAGCTGCGACCGGAGCGATGACTGTGTGACAATCCTTGTATACCGCAAGATGAACGAGGCGGTCAATAATGTGATCGACCATATTACGCTTGCAGACTTGGTGGGGTGGAAATTGCAGAAGGAGGGGGATTATTCGATTTAATCAATCTGTACGGACGAGCGATAAAATTGCCATGTCGTTTGGAAATTTTATCGCTCGTCCGTATAATCAATCATCAAACATCGGCGTAGACAAATACCGTTCCCCGGTATCCGGAAACAGCGCTACAATGACTTTCCCTTTATTTTCCGGGCGTTTTGCAACTTCAGAGGCTGCGGCAAGCGCGGCCCCGGAAGAGATGCCTACGAGCACGCCGTCGGTACGCGCCACTTCCTTTCCTGCAGCGAAAGCGTCTTCGTTTTTGACCGGAATGACTTCATCATAAATCTTTGTATCCAATGTCTCCGGCACGAATCCGGCGCCAATCCCCTGTATTTTGTGCGCGCCGGGAGTTCCCTGCGTCAGCACCGGGGAAGAAGCCGGTTCTACCGCTACGATCTGGATATTTGGATTCTGGGATTTTAAATACCCGCCCGCGCCGCTGATAGTTCCGCCGGTTCCGATACCAGCGACAAAGATATCCACCTTGCCTGCGGTTGCTTTCCATATTTCCGGCCCGGTAGTCTCCCAGTGCATCTGCGGATTTAACGGGTTTGTAAACTGGCCCGGGAGAAAGCTCCCTTTTATTTCAGCTGCCAGCGCGTCCGCCTTCTCAATCGCCCCTTTCATGCCTTTTGCACCGTCTGTCAGCACGACTTCCGCGCCGTATGCCTTCATTAAGTTGCGCCGTTCGATGCTCATCGTTTCCGGCATTGTAATGATGATCCGTACGCCAAGCGCAGCTGCAACTGCGGACAGCCCGATTCCGGTATTGCCGCTGGTCGGCTCTATAATAACGGAATCTTTATTAATTTTTCCGCTTTCCCAAGCGTCCAGCAGTATTTTGGTGGCAATGCGGTCTTTTACGCTTCCTGCCGGGTTAAAATACTCCAGTTTGGCAAGCAGGGACGCCTCGAGTTGATGCTTCTTTCTATAATTTCCAAGTTCCAGGATCGGCGTATTGCCGACAAGCTGCGTGATATTTTGATAAATGTTTAATTCTGGCAATTCTAACGTTTCCTTTCTTTCATAGGCTTTTAGATAAGTTTTTTTGTCTTTTTAATACTACTTTCCGTTTTCCTGTACGGCCCGGAAAGCTTCATCCAGATCTTCGATAATATCGTCAATATGCTCGGTTCCGATCGACAGGCGGATCGTATTTGGCAAGATACCCGCGCGGCGCAGTTCCTCTTCATTCATCTGTGAATGCGTAGTACTTGCGGGGTGGATAACCAGCGACTTTACATCCGCTACGTTCGCGAGCAGGGAAAATAGCTCCAGGTTATCGATAAAGTCTTTTGCTTTTTGCGCGTTCCCTTTAATTTCAAATGTAAAGATCGACCCGCCGCCATTTGGAAAGTATTTTTTGTACAGCTCCTGCTGCGTTTTGTCCGTTGTAACGGACGGGTGGTGTACCCGTTCTACCTGCGGGTGGCGTGCGAGGTATGCGACTACTTTTAACGCGTTTTGTACATGGCGTTCTACCCGTAGCGACAATGTTTCCAGCCCCTGTAAAAACAAAAACGCGTGGAACGGGGATAAGGCCGCCCCGGTATCCCTTAATAGTATGGCACGGATTCTTGTTACAAATGCCGCAGCCCCCACTGCTTTTGTAAAGCTGATGCCATGGTAGCTCGGGTCAGGCTGCGTCAGCTGCAAAAACTTGCCGGATGCTTCCCAGTCAAAGTTGCCGGAATCTACAATGACGCCGCCGATCGCCGTCCCGTGGCCGCCAAGAAATTTAGTGGCAGAATGCACAACAATATCGGCGCCATAGGCAATCGGCCGCACCAGATACGGCGTTGCAAACGTGTTGTCTATGACGAGCGGGATATGATGCGCATGCGCGACGTCCGCGATGGTTTCAATGTCTGCTACATCAGAATTAGGGTTGCCGAGCGTTTCGATAAAAACGGCTTTGGTATTTTCCTGGATGGCGTCTTCCAGTGCGTTTTTTAAGCCTGCGTTGTCGCCAGCACTACCCAGATTTACGAAAGTCGTTGTAATGCCGTACTGCGGCAGCGTATGCGCCAGCAAGTTGTATGTCCCGCCATATATATTACTTGCCGCTACGATATGGTCGCCGGCGGATGCCAGGTTTTGGAACGTATAGGCAATTGCAGCCGCCCCGGAAGCAACTGCAAGGGCGGCTATTCCGCCTTCTAGTTTTGCGATCCGGCGTTCGAAAATATCCTGCGTTGGGTTTGTCAGCCTGCCATAGATATTTCCTGCATCGGTAAGGTTAAATCTGGCTGCCGCATGGCTGCAGTCGTGAAAGACATACGAAGATGTCTGGTAGATTGGTACTGCCCGTGCATCCGTGGCCGGGTCCGGCGTTTCCTGACCTACATGCAGCTGCAATGTTTCAAATTTTAGCTCCCTGTCTTGATATGGTTTTTTTGACACTTTTGATCTCCTTATCTATCGCGTTTTGCTGTAGTTTTAAAATACTCTCTAATCTGAAAAATATACTATACTATTTCCCTAGGAAAAGTATGGAATTATAATATCCCACATTTTCCGGGATGTCAATAGGAAATTTATCTGAAATAGTTCTTTCCGTAATCAGGACTTTCCGCCGGTACCCTAAGGGGTATAATATGGAGAATTTATCCCCAATTTAGGTGCATTTTTCAAACACGTGTTAGGAAATATCAAGAGGGAGGCTTGTTTTTGAGGTAAAATGATACTATACTATAGAGAATAGTAAAGGAGATAGGTCAATGGAAAAAGAAGATATGCAGCAGGTATATCATATAAAACGGACTGCAAAGGATAAGAATGCTCTATGGGGACGGGACAGCAGACATTATTAGCCAGTACGTGGCATCTACAAAGATATTTGACGAGCAGGAAAAAAATATGGATATACCGAACAGGCGGTGCGAAACGTCATTCGTATCTGCAAAGAGAGGGATGTCCTGAAAAAATATTTGGAAAGCAGGGAAAGCGAGGTAGTAGATATTATGATTACATTATTTAACGATGAAGAGATTCTAGATATGTATCTTAAAAGTGAAAAGAGGGAAGCCACAAGAGAGGCCGCAAAAGAAGCAATTAAAATCATGGTATCCGAAGGCAAAACCTTGCATGAAGCGGTAAGATATTTTCCGTCGTTGACAATAGAGGATAAAAAGGAATTGGAAAAAGAATTCGTGTCCACGCAGAACCCGTCCCACATGCAGAAGGCGTAGCCAACGATGCCTTCTGCATGTGGGATCAAGAACATGTCCGACGGCTTTCCCATAGGGTTACGCGCGTTCCCATCGGCCGGAGGCCCCGCACGGCAGCACGAGCCCGTTTGTGGAAACGGGCAGTCCGATTTCCTGCGCGTCGATGCGGCCGCCGTAGGGCTTCATGACCGTGCCGAGCATATAGGCGAGTACCGCGGGCTGCAAGCCGGTAGTGTAGGAATTTATTAAAAAAAACAACGGCCTGCGGCTTAGCAGCTTTTGGCAGGTTTGAAGCAGCGGATAGATCGCGTCTTCGATTTTCCAGACCTCCCCTTTGGGGCCGCGCCCATAAGACGGCGGATCCATAATAATGGCGTCGTAAGTTTTACCGCGGCGGATTTCGCGTTCTGCAAACTTCACGCAATCGTCTACGATCCATCGGATATGCGCCTGGGAAAGGCCGGAAGAAGCGGCGTTTTCCTTCGCCCAGCCGACCATCCCTTTGGATGCGTCTACATGGGTGACCGAAGCGCCTGCCGCCGCTGCGGCGATGGTTGCGCCGCCAGTATACGCAAACAGGTTTAATACGTTTACCAGGTGGTCTGCGCGTTCGATTTTTTCACGCAGCCAGTCCCAGTTGACGGCCTGTTCGGGGAATAAGCCGGTATGCTTGAAATTGAAGGGCTTTAACTGGAATACAAGGTCGCGGTAGCGGATGCTCCACTGCGCGGGGAGGTCAAAAAACTCCCATTCCCCGCCGCCCTTATTGCTGCGGTGGTAGTGCGCATGCAGCGTTTTCCAGCGCGGGTCTGTTTTTTTTGTCTGCCAGATGACCTGCGGGTCGGGGCGCAGCAGGAAATAATCCCCCCAGCGTTCCAGCTTTTCACCGCAGGAACAGTCAATGACTTCATAATCGTTCCAGTTATTTGCCGTCCACATCGTAGTCCCTCCTTAACTATTACAATCCATTCCGTAAAAATCATTATTGGATACATGCTCTTGGAAACCATTTGTCTGTCGTAATTGGATATATGCTCTTGGAAACCATTTGCATGCCGTAGTAAGCATTATGCTTTTACAAATAATAGGTGTGTTTTCTGTGCGGATTATAACATACAATCCATACCATGCAATGTACGAAATAAAATACAATCTTTTTCAAAAAAAACTTGCATTCTTTTCCATCATCATCTATAATAGCAAATGCTGTGGCATGATAGCGTTGAAGCGTGAGGTTGCTGCCGAAGGGCGGGTTTTCCGTGGAGCGAATGTCAAGTTAGGAAACTGGCGACAAGTCACTGTACCATTTGAATATCTACTCAAATATTATTCACAAAAGGATAGGAAAAGAAGTAGAAATATGGTGTGTTGTCAAACAAGACACACACGGATTCGTGTACAGTCACCGCTTGTCGTACTGAAATAAAAAGTGCGAATAAGGAGGCGACTTTTTTTATGAAAAATCAGACAATGAGGATCATCTTAAAAGCTTATGACCATGAACTGGTAGATGCGTCAGCGAAAAAAATTATCGAGACGGTGAAGAAAAACGGGGCACAAGTAAGCGGGCCGGTTCCGCTGCCAACAAAAAAAGAGGTTATTACGATTCTGCGTGCCGTACACAAATATAAAGATTCCAGGGAGCAGTTCGAACAGAGGACACATAAGCGCCTGATCGATATTATCACACCTACGCAGAAAACGGTAGACGCGCTGACAAGGCTGGAACTGCCGGCTGGTGTAAATATTGACATCAAAATGAAATAACAAATATGCAGACCACTCGGCCAAAAGCCCAGGGGATGCGGGAAAAACAAGCAGGCAACAATCCTGAAGGGTTTTTTATATAGAACTATTCTAGGATGAGCGCAAAGTATTAAATAAGCGTTCCGCTGTAGAAAAAACAGGAGGTAAAATTAATGAAGAAAGCGATTCTAGCTACAAAAGTCGGAATGACTCAAATCTTCAATGCAAACGGGGAACTGACGCCGGTAACTGTATTGCAGGCCGGGCCGTGTTATGTCACACAGCTTAAGACTGTGGAAAATGACGGCTACAGCGCAGTCCAGGTTGGCTTTATGGACAAAAAAGAAAGAATTGTAAACAAAGACGCCAACGGTAAGAAGGAAATCCGCCACAGGCATGGCGTTACGAAAGCGGAAAAAGGCCACTTTGACAAGGCGGGGGTTTCCAGCAAGCGTTATGTAAGGGAGTTCAAGTTTGAAAACGCAGCCGATTACAAGCTGGCGGATGAGATTAAAGTAGATATTTTTGCAGAAGGCGACAAAATAGACGTTACTGCAATTTCAAAAGGAAAAGGTTTCCAGGGTACGATTAAGAGGTTTGGCCAGCACAGAGGGCCGATGGCGCACGGTTCCAAATTCCACCGCCATCAAGGGTCCAACGGCGCTTGTTCTTCACCGAGCCGCGTGTTCAAAGGCAAAGGGATGCCGGGACGTATGGGCGGCGTCAGGGTCACAGTCCAGAATCTGGAAGTGGTAAAGGTTGATGCAGACAACAACCTGCTTTTGATCAAAGGTTCTGTACCGGGGCCGAAGAAATCATTGATTACGGTAAAGGAAGCTGTCAAGGCAGCGAAATAGCGCTTGAATTAGGAAAGGAGGACCAAACAAATGGCTAATGTATCTGTTTATAATATGGAAGGCAATGAAGTAGGCAGCATAGAACTGAATGATGCGATTTTTGGCGTAGAAGTCAATGAACATCTGGTGCATATGGCGGTTTTACAGCAGCTTGCAAACAAACGTCAGGGGACGCAGAGCGCCAGGACACGTTCCGAAGTCAGTGGCGGCGGCAGGAAACCATGGCGTCAGAAAGGAACAGGCCACGCAAGGCAGGGTTCTACTAGGGCGCCGCAGTGGAAAGGCGGCGGGGTCGTATTTGCTCCGAAGCCAAGGGACTACTCTTTTAAGATCAACAAAAAGGAAAAGAGGGCAGCCTTAAAGTCCGCGCTGACAGCGAGGGTAAATGAAAATAAATTTATTGTTGTAGACGAGTTAAAGTTTGACGAAATTAAGACGAAGAAAATGGTGGGCGTATTAAAAGCGCTTAACGCAGAGAAAGCGTTGGTAATACTTGGAGAAAACGACCAAAATGTCGTTCGTTCGACAAGGAACATTCCAACGGCGAAGATTGCGCTGACCAATACGATTAATGTATATGATATTATGAAATATAGCACACTTGTAGTAACCAAAGATGCGGTAGCAAAAATAGAGGAGGTGTATGCATAATGGCGAATATACAATATTATGATGTAATCCTCAGTCCGGTAGTAACAGAAAAGAGCATGAGCCTTATGGCAGACCGGCAATATACGTTTTATGTCCATCCGGATGCAAATAAGACGATGATTAAGCAAGCCGTGGAAAAAATGTTCGAGGGGACAAAAGTAGAAAAAGTCAATACGATGAACATTCCAGGCAAGAAAAAGAGGCGCGGTGTTGTGGTCGGCAAGACGGCGGCCCGTAAAAAGGCGATCGTAAAACTGACGTCCGACAGCGCGGATATCGAGATTTTCAGCGGCCTGTAAAAAGCCGCCCGCACAATAAGTAAGCATTGAAATTGAAAGGAGAAATAAACCATGGGAATCAAGAGTTATAACCCATATACACCTTCCAGAAGACATATGACTGGTTCTGATTTCTCTGAGATTACAAAGAAGACTCCTGAAAAATCTCTGTTGGCACCGAAGAAGAAACATTCAGGACGTAATAATCAGGGTAAAATTACTGTAAGGCACCGCGGCGGCGGAAACAGGCAGAAATACAGGATTATAGATTTTAAAAGAAATAAAGACGGTATTCCGGCAAAGGTAGTCGGAATTGAATACGACCCGAACAGGTCGGCAAATATTGCGCTGATCGCATACGCGGATGGGCAGAAATCCTATATCCTTGCACCGGCAGGGCTTACGGACGGCATGAAGGTTATGAACGGGCCGGATGCTGAAATCAAGATTGGCAACTGCCTGCCGCTGGAAAATATCCCGATCGGTACACAGATACACAACATTGAATTGTGCGCTGGAAAAGGCGGCCAGCTCGTACGTTCCGCTGGCGTAGGCGCACAGCTGATGGCAAAGGAAGGCAAATACGCTACATTAAGGCTCCCTTCCGGCGAAATGAGAATGGTTCCTCTGAAATGCCGCGCGTCTATCGGCGTAGTTGGAAACGGCGACCATAACCTGGTGAATATCGGAAAAGCAGGGCGCAAGCGCCATATGGGCATCCGCCCAACCGTACGCGGTTCTGCGATGAACCCGAATGACCATCCACACGGCGGTGGCGAAGGCAGGGCGCCAATCGGACGTTCCGGCCCATCTACACCTTGGGGCAAACCGGCACTTGGCCTTAAGACCCGTAAGAAGAAAAAAGCTTCGAATAAGCTGATTATCAGAAGACGTGACGGCAGAGCAATTAAGAATTAATTAGGAGGAATTACAATGAGCAGATCACTGAAAAAAGGCCCTTTTGCTGATGCGAGCCTGTTAAAAAAGGTAGACGCGCTGAATGCTGCGGGCGATCATTCGGTTATTAAGACATGGTCCCGTCGTTCCACGATTTTCCCGTCGTTTGTAGGGCGCACATTCGCTGTCCATGATGGAAGGAAACATGTGCCTGTATATGTAACAGAAGATATGGTCGGACACAAGCTGGGCGAGTTCGTAGCGACAAGGACTTACCGGGGCCATGTAAAAGATGAAAAAAGATCAAGAGTGAAATAAATTTGTGATAGATGAAAGGAGGTTCTATTTTCATGGCTAAAGGACATAGATCTCAGATCAAGAGAGAGAGAAATGCAAAAAAAGATACCAGGCCTTCCGCAAAATTATCGTATGCAAGAGTATCCGTGCAGAAAGCATGTTTTGTACTGGATAGCATCCGTGGAAAAGATGTTAAGACAGCGCTTGCGATTTTGACGTATAATCCAAGGTATGCGTCGGAGGTAATCTTAAAATTATTAAAATCCGCGATTGCCAATGCCGAGAATAACAATGATATGGATCCGGATAACCTTTATATAGAAGAATGCTACGCAAACAAAGGGCCTACGATGAAGAGAATCAGGCCGAGGGCACAAGGGCGCGCTTATCGGATTGAAAAGAGAATGAGCCACATCACAATTGTGCTGAATGAAAGATAAGGAGGGAAATCATGGGACAGAAAGTCAATCCTCATGGCTTAAGAGTCGGCATTATTGCGGATTGGGACTCTAAGTGGTACGCAGAAGGGGACTTCGCAGACTGTTTAATAGAAGATTACAATATCAGAAAATTTCTGAAAAAGAAATTATACGCGGCAGGAATATCCCGGATCGAAATCGAACGGGCGTCTGAGCGCGTAAAAGTGATTATCTATACTGCAAAGCCAGGTGTCGTAATCGGCAAAGGCGGCGCGGAAATTGAAAAGGTGAAAGCAGAACTTCAGAAGCAGACGCAGAAGAAGCTGATTGTAGATATAAAAGAAGTAAAGAAACCAGACAAAGACGCGCAGCTGGTAGCGGAAAATATCGCTCTGCAGCTGGAAAACCGTGTGTCTTTCCGCCGGGCAATGAAATCGTGCATGTCTAGAAGCCTAAAGGCAGGCGCGCTCGGCATCAAGACTTCCTGCTCCGGACGCCTTGGCGGTGCGGATATGGCGCGTACCGAATTTTATTCAGAAGGTACGATCCCGTTGCAGACACTGCGGGCGGATATCGATTATGGATTTGCTGAAGCAGATACCACTTACGGCAAAGTAGGTGTAAAAGTCTGGATTTATAAAGGCGAGATACTTCCGAAAAAGGAGCATAAGGAAGGAGGGGCTCAGTAATTATGTTAATGCCAAAAAGAGTAAAACGTAGAAAACAGTTCCGCGGCTCCATGTCCGGCAAAGCTACCAGGGGTAATAAGCTTACTTATGGTTCCTATGGTATTATTGCTACCGAGCCGGCCTGGATCAAATCAAATCAGATAGAAGCAGCCCGTGTCGCTATGACCCGTTATGTAAAACGTGGCGGCAAGATTTGGATTAAAATATTTCCTGATAAACCTGTAACTGCAAAACCGGCAGAAACCCGTATGGGTTCCGGAAAAGGCACCCTGGAATACTGGGTAGCCGTTGTAAAGCCAGGACGCGTATTGTTCGAGATTGATGGCGTTCCAGAGGAAGTTGCCAAAGAAGCATTGCGTCTTGCTACACACAAATTACCATGTAAATGTAAAGTAGTTTCGCGTGCAGACTTAGAAGGCGGTGAATCAAATGAAAAGTAGTAAATATTTGGAAGAATTGCGGACACAGACAGCAGAGGATCTGAATGCCCAGTTAGTAGAAGCGAAAAAAGAACTGTTCAATTTGAGATTCCAGAATGCGACGAACCAGCTGGAGAATACAGCCAGAATCAAAGAAGTCAGAAAAAATATTGCAAGGATACAGACCGTAATTACGGAAAAAGCAAATGCCTGACAGGAAAGGAGATCATAAGCCGTGGAAAAGACAGAAAGAAACCTGCGCAAGACGCGGGTAGGTACGGTTGTCAGTGATAAGATGCAAAAAACGATTGTCGTTGCAGTAAAAGACAACGTAAGGCATCCTTTATATAAAAAGATCATCAAACGGACATACAAGTTAAAAGCCCATGATGAGAACAATGAATGCAAAATTGGCGATACGGTCAGGGTAATGGAGACAAGGCCGCTGTCCAAAGATAAGAGATGGAGACTTGTTGAAATCGTAGAAAGAGCTAAATAATAGAACAAGGAGGATACCAGCATGATACAGCAGGAAAGCAGACTGAAAGTTGCTGACAATACTGGAGCGAAAGAATTACTTTGCATCCGTGTTATGGGCGGTTCAACAAGAAGATATGCGCACATTGGTGATATCATCACAGCCACTGTGAAAGATGCAACGCCAGGCGGCGTTGTAAAGAAAGGCGACGTGGTAAAGGCAGTCGTTGTCCGTACCGTACGTGGCGCCCGCCGGAAAGACGGTTCTTATATCAAATTCGATGAAAATGCTGCAGTTATTATAAAAGAAGACAAAACTCCAAGAGGAACCCGTATATTTGGGCCAGTTGCAAGGGAGCTGCGTGAGAAGCAGTTTATGAAGATCGTTTCTCTGGCTCCGGAAGTATTATAGGAGGTAGTTAAAGTGGCAACATTAAAAATAAAAAAAGGGGATACTGTCAAAGTAATCGCCGGCAGAGATAAAGGGAAAGAAGGCAAAGTGATTGCGATCAACCGCAAGAAAAGCACGCTTCTGGTTGAAGGCATCAATATGATTACCAAACATACAAAACCATCCATGCAGAACCAGCAGGGTGGGATTGTACACCAGGAAGGACCGATTCATATTTCCAACGTCATGTATCTTCATAAAGGACAGCCAACAAGGGTTGGGTTTAAAATGGACGGGGACAAGAAAGTCCGTTACGCAAAATCCACAGGCGATGTTATTGACTGATTCGAATAGGAGGAAGGAGGTCCAAACGTGAGCAGATTAAAAGATCAGTATATGAATGAAATCATGGACGCCATGATGAAGAAGTTTCAGTATAAAAACAGGATGGAAGTGCCGAAGCTGGAAAAGATCGTCCTTAATATGGGCGTCGGCGAGGCAAAAGAAAACGCAAAAGTGCTGGAAGCAGCAATGAGCGATATGGAATTGATTTCCGGGCAGAAGCCGATCAAAACCATGTCGAAAAAATCAATTGCCAATTTCAAGATCAGGGAAAATATGGCGATCGGGTGCAAGGTAACTTTAAGGGGTGAGAAGATGTACGAATTTTTAGACCGCCTTGTCAACCTTGCGCTGCCGCGTGTGCGCGATTTTCGCGGCGTAAACCCGAACGCGTTTGACGGCAGGGGCAATTATGCGCTCGGCATCAAAGAGCAGCTCATCTTTCCGGAAGTTGAATTTGACAAGATTGATAAAGTAAGGGGCTTGGATGTCATCTTTGTTACAACAGCAAAGACCGATGAAGAAGCGCGTGAATTACTGGCACAGTTCAATATGCCATTTCAAAAACAGTAGGAGGGAATTTTAATATGGCTAAGACTTCTATGAAAGTAAAACAACAGCGTAAACAGAAATTCTCTACCAGAGAATATACACGTTGTAAAATCTGTGGTCGTCCGCATTCGGTATTGCGGAAATACGGCGTATGCCGCGTATGTTTCCGCGAGTTAGCATATAGGGGGCAGATTCCAGGCGTAAAGAAAGCTTCCTGGTAATTTAAGAAAGTTTCCTGGTAATGGCAAAGCAAGGATAAAACGGAGAGGCTTTGCGACCCAGATCATAATAAGGAGGAAAATTCAATCATGACAATGAGTGATCCAATCGCAGATATGCTTACAAGAATCCGTAATGCAAATACTGCAAAACATGATACCGTAGATATTCCGTCATCTAAAATGAAGATTGCGATTGCCGATATTCTTGTAGATGAAGGTTATATTGCGAAATATGACATTGTGGATAACGGCAATTTTAAAAATATCCGTGTAACATTAAAATACGGCGCAGATAAAAACGAAAAGATCATTACAGGCATTAAGCGGATATCCAAACCAGGATTGCGCGTATATGCCGGCAAGACAGAAATCCCGTCCGTACTTGGCGGGCTGGGGATCGCTATTTTATCTACGAACAAGGGCGTGATTACAGATAAAGAAGCAAGAAAGCTCCAAGTCGGCGGAGAAGTATTAGCGTTCGTCTGGTAGGCGGCATATGAGGCCCGCATAGATGTGTTTCTTATGCGGCAGTCGATGTTTCGATATATGAGGCCTGCATAAGCATGTTTACATGGGCAGTATTTGCGCGGCGATCAATGATCCGATAGACAGGAACAGAATAAATAGGAGGTACGGGCATGTCACGTATAGGAAGGATGCCAATCGCGGTTCCAGCTGGCGTAACAGTTGAAATTGCAGAAAATAATAAAGTAACTGTAAAGGGCCCGAAAGGGGAATTAAACAGGGTGCTGCCTTCGGAAATGCAGATTAAGCAGGAAGAAGGGCAGATTCTTGTCACAAGGCCGAATGACTTAAAGAGGATGAAATCCTTGCACGGCCTGACAAGGACACTGATTAATAATATGGTAGTCGGGGTTACCGACGGCTATACAAAAGTATTGGAAGTTAACGGCGTCGGCTACAGGGCTGCAAAGCAGGGCAACAAGCTGAACTTAAGCCTTGGGTATTCGCACCCGGTAATTATGGAAGACCCGCAGGGCGTTGAGTCCACGGTAGACGGCAACAAGATTATTATTAAAGGTATCGATAAAGAAAAAGTTGGCCAATATGCGGCTGAAATCAGAGATAAGAGAAGGCCTGAGCCATATAAGGGCAAAGGGATTAAATATGCTGATGAAGTTATTAGGCGTAAAGTTGGTAAGACTGGTAAGAAATAATGAAGGGAGTGTCAGAAGATGATTAGGAAGGAATCAAGGGCTAAAATACGTGCAAAGAAACATAGAAGACTGCGCAACCGTATTTCCGGGACACCGCAGCGCCCGCGTTTGGCAGTGTTTAGAAGTAATAATCATATGTACGCCCAGATTATTGACGATACAACCCATAATACCATCGTAGCTGCTTCTACTATGGAAAAAGCGGTCAAAGAAGCAGTAGAAAAGACTAATAACGTAGATGCGGCGGCGCAGGTAGGTACTGCAATTGCAAAAAAAGCATTGGAAAAAGGTATTACAACGGTTGTCTTTGACAGGGGCGGATATATCTATCATGGAAAAGTACAGGCTTTGGCGGATGCAGCCAGAGAAGCTGGTTTAACATTCTAAGTAGGAGGAAACAGTTACATGAAACGTGAAATAATTGATGCTAGTCAGTTAGAGCTAACAGAGAACGTTGTAGCAATCAAACGTGTCACGAAGGTTGTAAAAGGCGGACGTAACATGCGCTTTTCGGCTTTGGTTGTAGTTGGTGACGGCAACGGGCATGTAGGCGCAGGAATGGGTAAAGCAGCTGAAATTCCTGAGGCTATCCGCAAGGGTAAAGAAGACGCTATGAAAAAGCTGATTACCGTGAAATTAGACGATAATAAGAGTATCACGCACGATATAACAGGAAAGCATACCGGCGCTTCTGTCCTGTTAAAGAGGTCTCCGGAAGGTACCGGTATCATCGCTGGCGGCCCTGCGCGAAGCGTATGTGAATTAGCGGGCATTAAAAATATCCGTACAAAATCATTGGGCTCCAACAATAAGCAGAATGTCGTACTTGCTACAATTACTGCTCTGGCTCAGTTAAAATCTCCGGAAGAAGTTGCGAAGCTTCGCGGTAAATCTGTAGAAGAAATCGTAGGTTAGGAGGCATAAAATGGCAGAGAAAATGGTAAAAGTAACACTCGTAAGGTCTACAATCGGTGCAGTGCCTAGAAACCGGAAAATTATAGAATCTATGGGATTTCGTAAGCTCAACCAGACGAAAGTATTTCCGGATAATGCTGCGACCCAGGGCGCGCTACGCAAGGTTGCGCCATATGTAAAAGTAGAAGAGGCATAATCAAGATAAGGAGGTGTCAGAATGGACTTATCAAATTTGAAAGCTGCAGAAGGCTCCAGACACAATAAATTTAGAAAAGGACGCGGACATAGTTCAGGCAACGGCAAAACCGCGGGCAAAGGGCACAAAGGGCAGAAGGCTCGTTCCGGGGCTCCAAGGCCAGGCTTTGAAGGTGGCCAGATGCCAATATACAGAAGATTACCAAAGAGAGGTTTTAAGAATATTAACACAAAGACTATCGTTGGGGTCAATGTATCAGCACTCGAGGCATTTGAAAATGATTCCGTAGTTTCGATAGATCTTTTAATGGAAACAGGAATTGTAAAAAATCCAAGAGATGGCGTCAAAATTCTTGGAAATGGAGAATTAACCAAGAAGCTTACGGTTCAGGCAAATGCATTTAGTGCGAGCGCTAAGGAAAAGATTGAAGCTCTTGGTGGAAAAGCAGAGGTGATCTAATGTTCCAGACGCTTCGTAATGCATTTAAAGTTAAAGAAATCCGTGAAAGGCTGGCATATACCTTTTTCATGCTGATTGTCATCCGTCTGGGTTCGCAGCTGCCATGCCCAGGCATTGACTCTGAATTATTTGCGGAATGGTTTTCTGCGCAGACAAATGGAGTATTTAACTTTTTTGATGCAATTACCGGTGGCTCTTTTAATGAAATGTCTATTTTTGCGCTAAGTATTACACCTTATATTACTTCTTCCATCATTATGCAGTTGTTAACAATTGCGATCCCAAAACTGGAGGAAATGCAGCGTGATGGCGAAGAAGGCAGGAAGAAAATTGCAAGCATTACCAGGTATGTGACCGTAGGGCTCGCGTTGATCGAATCTATTGCGATGGCGATCGGTTTTGGGCGTTCCGGCTATCTGTTAAACTACAATGCGTTTTCTGTCATTCAGGTTGTATGCGTACTGACCGCAGGGTCTGCCGTGCTAATGTGGATCGGCGAGCAGATCACGGAAAAGGGCGTTGGAAATGGTATTTCGATCGTATTAGTAATCAACATTGTATCGCGGATTCCTGCAGACATGTTCACGTTATATGAGCAGTTTGTGAAGGGTCAAAAAATTGCTAGGGGCGTACTGGCCGCAGTCATTATCTTGGCGATTATTTTAGTAACGGTTGTATTTGTTATTTTATTGCAGGATGCAGAGCGCAAGATACCAGTTCAATATTCGAAAAAGATACAGGGTAGGCGTACAATCGGTGGGCAAAGCACTTTTATCCCGTTAAAGGTCAATACCGGCGGCGTAATCCCGATTATCTTTGCGCAGTCGATCATGGAATTTCCGGTTGTCATCTGTACGCTGGCAGGCGTAGAAGCCGGGAGCGGCGTAGGCGGCAAAATACTGAGCGGTTTACAGCAGAGCAACTGGTGCGACCCGGCAAATCCAGCGTTATCGATCGGCTTGGTGGTCTATTTAGTGATGGTTGTCGCATTTGCGTATTTTTATACGTCCATTACGTTCAACCCATTGGAAATTGCGGACAATATGAAAAAGCAGGGTGGGTTTATCCCAGGGATCCGGCCGGGCAAACCAACCAGCGAATACCTGACAAAGATATTGAATTATATCGTATTTATCGGCGCGGTTGGCCTGTCCATCTGTGCGGTCATCCCAATCTTCTTTAACGGCGTGTTTAACGCAAGGGTTTCCTTTGGCGGGACATCGATTATCATCATCGTAGGCGTTGTTATTGAAACAATCAAGCAGATTGAATCACGGATGGTTGTACGGTACTATAAAGGATTTTTGAGCGAGTAGGCCAGGACGAGGCAATGGCATACGGTGGAAATATGAGGAGATACGGTTTCGGCTGTATCTCTTTTTTGTCCCGGTTGGGGGCGCCCCAACTTTAAGACTTTATTAAAATTACAGTAGAAAAATGCCCGATTTTATGGTATTGTGATTATAACCACGGGCAGGCGTTTTATTTTTCCATTGGAGAAAACGCCCCATTAGAAAAATTTAGGAGGTTGTTATTTATTATGAAGATTATCATGTTAGGGGCCCCAGGGGCAGGAAAGGGTACGCAGGCAAAACGGATTGCGGGCAAATATAATATTCCGCACATTTCTACAGGCGATATTTTCCGTGCAAACATCAAAAATGGCACGGAATTGGGCCAGAAAGCCAAACAGTATATGGACCAGGGGCTGCTGGTACCGGATGAACTGACTTGCGACTTGGTTATGGACCGTATCCAGCAGGATGACTGCAAGAACGGGTTCGTACTGGATGGTTTCCCTCGTACTATCCCGCAGGCGGAAGCATTAGATGAGGCTTTAAAAAAGATCGGCCAGCAGATGGACTATGCGATCGACGTAGACGTGCCGGATGAAAATATTGTAAACCGGATGGGCGGACGCCGGGCATGTCTAAGCTGCGGCGCTACCTACCATGTAGAGTTCAACCCTACAAAGGAAGAAGGCGTTTGCGACGCATGCGGCGCGCAGACTGTGTTGCGTGACGACGATAAGCCGGAAACTGTCCAGAAACGTTTAACGGTATATCATGAACAGACGCAGCCGTTAATTGAATATTACAGCAAGCAGGGGATTTTAAAATCGGTTGACGGCACGCAGCCAATGGAAACTGTATTTGACGCGATTGTAGGGATTTTAGGAGCTTAAGCAATGCGTATTACGATAAAGTCTGCAAAGGAAATAGATTTAATGCGGATAGCCGGAAGGATTCTGGGCAGGGTGCACAAAGAGCTTGCCGCGGAAATCCGTCCGGGGATGTCTACTTTTGAGATAGACCGCATTGGAGAAGAGTTGATACGCAGCTATGGATGTATCCCTTCGTTTTTGAATTATCAGGGCTTTCCGGCGTCTGTATGCGTATCCGTGAATGACGTCGTTGTACATGGCATACCAAGCAAAAAACAGGTTGTAAAAGAAGGCGATATCATAAGCCTGGATATGGGCGTAATCTATAAAGGATACCATTCAGACGCCGCTAGGACGGTTGCCGTTGGGGAAGTCTCAAAACAGGCCGCGGATTTGATCGAGCGGACGAAGCTCAGTTTTTTTGCGGGAATGCGTTATGCCAAAGCCGGCAACCGGCTATATGATATCTCAGCGGCAATTCATGAATACGCAGACCGTTACGGGTATGGCGTCGTCCGGGACTTGGTAGGCCATGGAATAGGAACCCATATGCACGAGCCGCCGGAGGTGCCAAACTTCCGCCAGCGCCGCAGGGGTATGCGGCTGTTTTCCGGCATGACAATCGCTGTAGAACCGATGATTAATATGGGCACTTGGCAAGTCCGGTGGTCAAAAGACGGCTGGACAGTCCGAACGGCAGACGGTGCATTGTCCGCGCATTATGAAAACACGATCCTAATTACCCAGGATGGGCCGGAAATCTTGTCGATCACGGAAGAAGAGGAACGTGATATCCATTATATACTGGATATGCTGGCCAGGAAAAGGGCGTAAACGCGCATAAATGCTGTCTCGGGTGAAGAGTATATGATGCATGTATGCCAGGAAAAAGACGTATGGAATTGAAAAAGAGCGCAGATTATTCAAAATGGAGGAATGATAGGAATGTCAAAAGCAGATGTAATTGAAGTTGAAGGCAAAGTGGTGGAGAAATTGCCAAATGCCATGTTTCAGGTAGAATTGGAGAACGGGCATAGGATACTTGCGCATATCAGCGGGAAACTGCGGATGAATTTTATCCGTATCCTGCCCGGGGATAAAGTAACAATTGAGATGTCCCCGTATGATTTGACAAAAGGGCGCATTATATGGAGGGATAAATAAAATACCGTTTATATTTTAAATATAAGAATGCCACATCCGGATCGGTAATTGACCGGATGTGGCATTTTTTATATATCAGGATCAGTAATCCGGTTCTTCTTCCGGATGTGATACGACGCCAAATAATGTCCAAGGGCTGCTAAACTGGCCAAGCTTTGCGTTTGCTTTCTGACGGATATACAGTTTGCTCCCATCTTTTAGTTTGGAAATTGAAAATGTTGTTACTTTAACGGAAGACATTGACTCCGTAGTGGCTTTGGCGGTCAGCACACCGCTTGTAGTAGGGGACGGCACGCCGCCGCCGTTTGCAACATATAGCTCATAGGCTTCTTCAAAATTGTTTGTAACTTCAACTTTTGTGCAGCGTTTCTTCTTTGCGTTGTATACATACTGAATGTAAAACGCATCGGAACCATATTCATCTTGCAGGCAGTTCTGGTCTATATTTTGTTTTTCAAGCGCAACTGCCGGGTTTGGACGAATGCTTTTGATTGTTGGCGTTTTTGGTATAGAAATAGGTTTCCGGTATAGCTTGGAAACCGGCTTTTTTTCTGTTTGCACTACCCTTGCTTCAAAAGTGAATTGATCGACGTTTCCATATTTTTCTGTAATATCTGACATATTGACCTGGAGCGACGCGTTGGCTTTTGCAGGGAGCCATTTCAGATCCGTATTTGAGTTGCCCGTGATAATACGGTATTCTGTATTCTTTGGAAGCACGAAAGCCTGCTTGTCATAATTGACCTTAACTTTTGGAGCCCCTGGCAGTGGTGGAATAGCTACTTTTACTTCCTTACCAGGAAATGAAAATGCTTCGTAGTAGGGGATATCATCCCCGTCGGAGTCTTCTACATCCCCATAAGAAAGGGTGGGAGCCGTTGTATAGAGCAATGCTGTCGGTTCCGCTTTCAGGCGGAAATACAATGTAGCGCCGCGCTGCTGATATTTAGATAGGTCGTCATAGTCGTCAAATTCATCAAAATACTGGTATTCCTGCCACGTCCGGTACGAATTGCGGTATTCAATTTTTTCGGACGCATATTGGTATGGGACACGCTTATCGGTAATGTCGTACATTTTAACAATACCGGTAGAAGGCTCAAATTCTGCTTTTACCGCTGTGTTGATTGCCGGGATTTTAATCGTGGTCGGCGATTCGCTGTAATTTCCGTAAAGCCGGATATAGTTGTCTTGCTCGCGTTTTAAGGATGATAAATCTATCGTCAGGCCATTTACGTAATCATAGGTAGATGAAGTATAAAAATTGCATACGTCTCTGCTGTAGCGGTCGCTTCCTTTTCCTGTCGTAACCGTTTTCCGTTTGCCGAATTCGCAGATTATCTCGGCATCCCTTGCATTCCTTTCTGTAATGATTAATTTCTGGTCGGCATAATCGATGGTGATTTCATTTGGCATAATAGAAGTATTTTCATCCGCCTTTACAATCTGGCGGTTGCTGCCGAACCAAAGAGCCGTTGAGAATGCCCCCATAAGGAGCGTGCATAGTAATTTCTTCGTTTTTTTCATAAACAGCGTCTCCATTCTTTCACACAATATGTATTCGTTGTTCCCATTAAAAATGAATGTAACCCTCTTATATTATTTCGGATGGATTGCTGAATAGTTTAGATTTTAGAAGTATTTTGTTTTGTACATTTATACCTGGCCGATCAGCCAGGGCAGCGGTGTTGGCATAGCCTAGCGGCCAGTAGTAATTATATTTTGGTTAAATAGCGTATTCTATAGTTCAATTAAAGCAGGGGCTTGGGCTTGAAAACGTGGGATGTTTGTTTATAGCGGAATGTGAGCGTGTATTTTGTCCATTGAGAAAAAGGAATACAGGTCTGTCAGGGGGCACTTGTACAGCCTGTATAGGGCGGCCTGC
>CASUON010000011.1 GCA_949457475.1 uncultured Lachnospiraceae bacterium | reverse complement strand
CCGGTATGAAATCCTTTCGCAGAATGCCTGGAACTTCTTGCATTCCGGAGCGGAACATCCAGACGGGCCTGCTGCCTGGTTCCGGCGTCCGGCATGCAAAATTAGGATTTGCACAAACAAACGTTCCGGATAGTCAAATGTTTTTTGTCATGCTATGATAATAAATACGGGGAGCCGTATTGTGCAACTGCGGCTGTTGCACCCCCGCACAATTCGTCACTTATTAACCGTTGCTTTACCATATGCACTGGGGAAAGCAGCCACTCCTGCCAGCAGCCCAAGAATTGGTTTTTTAATCATCTTTACCGTTCGAAAGACCCGGCAGGAATAAGAGAATAAAACTCTTTCTGATTAAAAAACGCCCGTGCCTTCTTCCAAAATTCATGGGCGTTTTTCTTTTCTGTAAATTTCAGCACCTATGGTGTCCCTTTTTTCTGTCTGGCGTCCGGATATATTGCACATAATGTTTTCCTCCGTTACCAGTGAACACCAACATTTTATACAAAAAACATAATATTTCTTACGAAATATATAAGAAATTGTGAAAAATAAAAAAATGCTATGAAAAATGGAATTTATTGTATATAATAGAGGATAATCTGGAAAAATAGATTATAGCATATCATAGGCATCGTTTGCATATTTGCAATTGCGGATGCCGGCTACAGCGTTACTATGAGGCCAAAGGCAGAACGGTTACGCTACAAGAACAGTAACAGAATCATAAATTCAAATATATAAGATGAAAGGGGATATCTGTACATGATGGGAGCAGATATTGGGATTGACTTAGGGACAGCCAGTATTCTGGTTTATATTAAGGGAAAAGAGGTTGTATTAAAGGAACCTTCTGTAGTTGCATTTGACCGTGATACCAATAAGATCAAAGCCATCGGTGAAGAAGCGCGTCTGATGCTTGGGCGTACGCCGGGGAATATTGTAGCCGTCCGCCCGCTGCGCCAGGGTGTTATTTCCGATTATACGGTTACAGAGAAAATGATTAAGTACTTTATCCAAAAAGCGCTTGGGAAAAAGAGTTTCCGCAAGCCGCGCATCAGTGTCTGCGTGCCAAGCGGCGTTACCGAAGTAGAGAAAAAGGCCGTGGAGGACGCGACCTACCAAGCGGGCGCTCGGGAAGTGCTGATTATCGAAGAACCAATTGCGGCGGCAATCGGTGCAGGTATCGACATTTCACGCCCATGCGGGAATATGATCGTGGATATCGGAGGCGGTACCGCGGATATTGCCGTTATTTCGCTCGGAGGATCTGTGGTAAGTACTTCCATTAAGATTGCCGGGGATGATTTTGACGAGGCGATCGTCCGATATATGAGAAAGAAGCATAACCTGTTGATCGGGGAACGTACCGCGGAAGATATCAAGATCAAAATTGGTACTTGCTACCCGCTGGCACAGCCGGAAACAATCGACGTCCGGGGGCGCAACCTGGTAACCGGGCTGCCAAAGACGGTAACCGTATCTTCGGAAGAGACAGAAGAGGCGCTACGGGAAGCTACATTGCAGATTGTAGAGGCTGTTCACAGCGTATTGGAACGTACCCCGCCGGAACTTGCGGCCGACGTTGCTGACCGGGGCATTGTGCTGACCGGGGGCGGCGCGCTGTTGCGCGGCTTGGAAGAACTGATCGAAGAAAAGACAGGCATAAACACAATGACTGCGGAAGAGCCGATGACTTGTGTGGCGGTAGGCACCGGCAAGTTTGTGGAATTTCTATCAGGCAAGAGGGACGACTAATAGACGTCGTTTTCCATGTCGGCGTTATTTGTTGCAGTTCAGCTAAAAGCTGAACTGTAAGCGTATTTTCGTCCATTCATGACCAAAAGCTTTACAATGCCTAGCAGCAGTGGTATGATAGAAAGAGCTTATACGAGAAAGAGGAGAGCAGCGCATGGTAAAGGGTTTATATACAGCATGGACTGGAATGGTCAATGAGATGAACCGGTTGGACGTAATGACGAACAACCTGGCGAATGTAGATACAAACGGATATAAAAAAGAAGGGGCTACGGCCGAATCCTTTGAAACGCAGCTTGCGCTTAAAATTAAGGATTCTTCCGAAGCCGGCTGGCTGGCAAAAGGGATCGGGGATGTCAACCTGGGCGTTAAAATTGGCGAGACTTACACCGATTATACGCAGGGCAGTTTTGAAGTGACGGATAATAAATATGACGTTGCCATTGACGGTAATGGCTTTTTTGCGATTTCTTTTACGGACAAAGCGGGCAATACTACCGCGAAATATACGCGTGACGGGGCGTTTACGATTAGTACGGACGGTTATCTGCGTACAAAAGACGGGGATTATGTACTAAACCGAAACGGCGCGTTAAACGGCGACCCCGCCGCGAATAATTTTATCCAGCTAGATCCAAACCAGGATTTTACAATTGATAAACTGGGCTACATCCGTCAAAACGGCCAGCTGGTAGCACAGCTTGGGCTGGTCGATTTTGAAGATTATAATTTCCTGTCGAAATACGGGGAGAACATGTATGACCTGGTAGAAGGCGGGCAGGCGATCGAGCCGACCGGGCTGATTGAACAAGGCTGTATCGAAGCTTCGAACGTAAAGGTCGTAGATGAGATGGTTTCTATGATAACGATCGCCCGGGCGTATGAATCGAACCAGAAACTGATCCAGACGTTTGATACCATGCTGGAAAAGGCCGTTAACCAGGTGGGCAAAGCCTAACAAGCAGATAAGCGGATAAAAAATGAAAAAGTCATCATGCCACGGATGGTGTAAAAAAGGCACGGAGTGCCGTGGAAGGAGATTGCACAACTATGATGAGAGCACTATGGTCTGCTGCATCAGGTATGCGGGCGCAGCAGACAAACTTGGATTCTATTTCCCACAATCTTGCGAATGTAAATACGAACGGCTATAAAACAGAAAAGCCGGAATTTAAGACGCTGCTGTATCAAACCTTACAGACTAGGACGACGACTGCCAATGGGGCTGAGAAGCCGATTTCCGCGCAGGTAGGACTGGGGACGAGGGTAGCCTCGATTACGTCCAGTTTTGAGCAGGGGCCGATCTTTAACGTAGACAGCAAGAGCGCGCTGGCGATCGAAGGCAACGGCCTGTTCGCTGTCAGCGGATTAAATGATGAGATTTATTATACAAGAAACGGCGACTTTACCTGGAGCCAGGGGCCGAACGGCCTGACGCTGTGTACTTCGGAAGGCTACCAGGTCATGGATTCGAATGGAAATGAGATTATTATCCCGGACGAAATCCCGGCGGAGCAGGTGATGATCGACAGCAATGGCAGGATTTCCTATATGGATGGAAACGACTATGTAGATATGAACCAGACCGTTGGGCTGTGGCAGTTTAACAATGACGCCGGACTTGAGAAGATATCCGGTACATACTACAGGGAAACAGACGCCTCCGGGGCGCCGATGAATGAAGCGACCAACCCAGGGTTGAGAAGAAGCAAGATTGACCAGGCACATTTGGAAGGCTCCAACGTACAGGTGGCGGATGAAATGGTCAATATGATTATTGCGCAACGCGCGTATGAGTTAAACTCCAGGGCCATTACAACCTCGGATACGATGCTCGAGCAGGCAAACAACTTGAAACGGTAGGAGGGGTGAAACATGAGTATGATAACAGGTGGTATCGACGCTTATTTGAATACATCTGCGGCGGATATTTACGGCTCCGGCATGTCCGGCAAGATAAAAAACGTCGGCTCCTCTTCAACAGCGGACGAGTTAAAAGAAGTGTGCAAGGAATTTGAATCGTATTTCATGGAACAGGTATACAAGGAAATGTTTAAGTCGGTCGGAAAGAGCGAAGGAGGGGATTCTTCCCTTGCGTCGCTGGTAGATTATTTTAAAGATACTGCGATTCAGACGCTTGCGACGCAGACGACAGACCAAAACGGCGGCCCGCTTGCGCAGCAGCTGTATAAGCAGATGAAGCGCAACTACGGGATTACGGAAGAAGAGTAGGATTAATAGCAAAAAGAAGAGCCACACAAAAAGGACTGCATTAGCGGTCCTTTTTTCGGGATATAAGCATTACGTCTGAAAAAGGAGTTGTCGTGGAAAAAGTCACGGGATATATCCATAATTTCATATACCAGAATCAAGAAAACGGCTATACTGTGCTCATCTTGCATACAGAAGAAGGGGAGCTGACCTGCGTGGGCATGCTTGGCGGCATATCGGAAGGCATGAACGTGGAATTTAGCGGCAGTTATACGTCGCACCCGTCGTATGGCAGGCAGTTTAAAGTAAGCAGTTACGAAGAAATGGAGCCAAAAGATGAAGCGTCTATCGAACGTTACCTCGGCTCCGGCGCGGTCAAAGGGATCGGCGTAGCGATGGCTGCGCGTATTGTACGCCAGTTTGGGACGGATACGTTTCGGATTATGGAAGAAGAACCCGAACGCCTGTCCGAGGTCAGAGGGATCAGCGACCGCAAGGCCAGGGAGATTTGCGCGCAGATTATGGGCAAAAGGGAACAGCGCCAGGCGATCATCTTTTTGCAGCAGTATGGAATTACGTTAAATCTAGCGGCCAAAATTTATCAAAAATATGGTTCCCAGATTTATGGGATTATCCGGGAAAACCCCTACCAGCTGGCTGATGATATCCGGGGCATAGGCTTTAAGATTGCGGACGATATCGCCCACCGCGCGGGGATTCGTGTAGACTCCGATTTCCGTATCCGTAGCGGCATTATGTATGTGCTGTTCCAAGCGGGCGGGGAAGGGCATACGTATCTCCCACAAGAGCTGCTGACTACGAGGGTAGCCGAACTGCTGGGCGTAGACAAGGAGCTGGTTGCAAAGCACTATACGGACCTGGCGATCGAGCGGAAAATTGTCATGGTCCAGCAAGGAGAAGAAATACAACTCTATACGGCTGCATATTATAATATGGAAAAGAATGTCGCGTTTTTGCTGCGTGAGCTGAACGTCAATTATAAGGTGCCGCCGCAAGAGCTGGAGACCCGCATTGGCGAGATTGAAAAGCAGACCGGGATGACCTTGGAAGGGTATCAAAGGCAGGCCGTGTGTGAAGCGGTAAAAAACGGTATGCTGATTATTACCGGGGGGCCGGGAACTGGAAAAACGACGACGATCAATTCAATCATCCGCTATTTTGAGATGGAAGGGATCGATTTTATGCTGGCGGCGCCAACCGGACGCGCGGCAAAACGTATGAGCGAGACGACCGGTTATGAGGCACGCACGATTCACCGTATGCTGGAAGTAAACGGCGGGATGGAAGGGGAAGGCGGGTTTGAGCGCAATGAGTCCAATCCGCTGGAAACAGACGCGATTATTATTGATGAGATGTCCATGGTTGATATATCGTTAATGAACGCGCTGTTAAAAGCGGTAGCGCCGTCGACGCGGCTGATCCTGGTCGGGGAT
The DNA here is from genome assembly GCA_949457475.1 of uncultured Lachnospiraceae bacterium. Classification (GTDB taxonomy): domain Bacteria; phylum Bacillota; class Clostridia; order Lachnospirales; family Lachnospiraceae; genus Eubacterium_J. The sequence continues at coordinate 18,509 of CASUON010000011.1, read as the reverse complement.
ACCAGCCAGCTTCCAAGCGTAGGGCCGGGGAGCGTCCTGAAAGATATTATAGAATCTGGTAAATACCCGGTTGTGCGGCTGACCAAGATATTCCGCCAGGCGAGCCAGAGCGATATTATTGTGAACGCGCATAAGATCAACCGTGGGGAGGCCGTAGCGCTTGATAATAAAAGCCTAGATTTCTTCTTTTTGAAAAGGTATGACGCGGACAAAATTATAAACGTCGTCTTGCAGCTTGTCATCCAGAAAATTCCAAAATACGTAGACGCCACGATGTACGATATCCAGGTGCTTACGCCTATGCGCAAAGGGCTGCTGGGCGTCGTCCGGCTAAATGGGGTGCTGCAGCAGTATATGAACCCGCCTTCCGAGGAAAAAAAGGAAAAAGAGCACGCGGGCACGATTTTCCGCGAGGGCGACAAAGTGATGCAGGTAAAAAACAATTATCAGATGGAATGGGAAATACGTAACCGGTATGGCGTGGCTGTAGAAAAAGGGATGGGCGTCTTTAACGGCGATATGGGCATTATCCGCGCAATCAACGAATTTACAGAAATGATTACAGTAGAATTTGATGAAGGGCGGATTGCGGAATACCCGTTTAAATTACTGGAAGAACTTGAGCTTGCCTACGCGGTGACGATACACAAGTCGCAGGGGAGTGAATACCCGGCGGTTGTGATCCCGCTGCTGTCCGGTCCGCGGATGTTGATGAACCGCAACCTCCTCTATACGGCTGTTACCCGGGCGAAAAAGTGTGTGACGCTCGTAGGCGACGAACGTACATTTGCGGATATGGTGGACAATATTAGTGAACAAAAACGCTATTGCGGTTTGAAAAACCGTATTGTAGAGCAGAAGGAGTGACGCATGGAATGGGTTATAAACGTAGCATAGGCGGCCGCATTTTGCGCCTGCTGTATCCAGACCGGTGCCCAGTGTGCAACCGCGTCTTGCAAGGCCGTTTGATTTGCCGCGGTTGTGCGGGCAAGCTACCGTATGTATCCCAGCCGGCATGCCTTTGCTGCGGCAAGCCGATTGCGGACGCAAGGGAAGAATACTGCGGCGACTGCAAGAAACAAAAACACGCATTTTGCCAGGGGAAGGCCGTCTTTGTCTACCAGGGGGCGGTAAAGAAGATGATGTACCGCTACAAATACGGCAACCGACGGGATTATACGGAGTTTTTTGCAGCCGAAGCCGCAAAGCGCTACGGCGATTGGGCTAGGCAACGCGCGATTACGCTGGTGATGCCGATCCCGCTGTCAAAAAAGAAAAAACGGCGGCGCGGGTATAACCAGGCGGAACTGTTTGCCCGGCGTTTTGCTAGGCTGTGCAGCTTGCCGTGCGACACAAAAGCGCTGGCGAGGGTAAGGGATACAACGCCCCAAAAACAGCTTTCTGTCCGAGGACGGAAAAATAATCTGAAAAACGCTTTTAAAATAGATGAAGATGTAGTAAAATCAAAAAGAATCCTGTTGATTGACGACATTTATACGACCGGGAGTACCATGGATGCGGCTGCGTCTGTGCTAAAGCGTGCGGGGGCGCAGGAAGTATATTTTTTGTGCGTTAGTATCGGGCAGGGGCAATAGCCATAATCCATTAGCAGATCGCCAGGGACAGGAAAAGGCGCGTGGAAGAAACAACGTGCGCATGCGGCAAAGCGCGGGAAAGAAAGTCGCGCCGCGGGTGCAGAAAGAGCAAATATGCGTGTGCGCCAAAGTGTGCAGAAAGAAGCAAGCGCGTAAACAGAAAGACTGCGTACAGAAAGGGGGCATTTGTATGGACGTAAGGCCATGTAAAAATTGTAAACGCCTGTTTAATTATCTGGCGGGGCCGGGAATCTGTCCGGCCTGTATCGAAAAGCTGGAAGAAAAATTTAAAGAGGTAAAAGAATATATTCGCGCGAATCCGACGGCATCGCTGCAAAATGTATCAGAAGCAAACGAAGTTACCATAAAGCAGCTAAAGACATGGGTGCGTGAGGAGCGGTTGAAATTTTCCGATGACTCTCCGGTAGGCATCGAATGCATGAACTGCGGTGCGATGATCAAATACGGCAAGTATTGTGAAGCGTGCAAAGGCAAAGTACTTAATACGCTAAACCAAGCGCTCCACACCGAGCCGGTAAAAACAAACCAGCCTAAGAGGCGCTCCGATGGAAACCGGATGCGGTTTTTGGACAATTAATTATTATCTATCATTCAGTTAAAAAAGGTTCTACAAAAGAGAGTGCGCCCGGCATTCTCTTTTTTTTGGAAACTAAGTCCGGCAACGCTGGATTCTTTTTTATGTTCCAAAAAATCTTTTCATATAGATAAGTCTGTGTTATAATAAAAATACTATTGTGAAAATTAGGATTATATTGAAGGTAGGGAAAGATATCTATGATCGATCCGGAACGCGTCTGCGAGATGACAAAGCTCGCTGCGTATGAAAAGTATGAAGGGAAAAAGTACCGTTCTGTTATGCAGATGTTCCGTTCGGATTTTGTTGGGAGGCATTTGCTGAAAGCTTTTTTTTGCGCTACGGCTGTGTATGGCATCCTGCTGTTTATGTGGGGCGTATATTATATGGATGAACTGATGGCGAATCTGTCTTCCATGGACTTGATAAAGTTTGGGACGGACGTATTGGTCAAGTACTTATTCTTTCTAATCGTGTATTTAATAGCAGTGTATATTTATGCAAATTTATTTTATGCGGCGGGCAGGCGCAACTTAAAGCGGCACATCCGCAGGCTGAAGAAGCTAGGGCGGCTATACCGGGAGCAGGAAGAACGTACGGCGCCTGGCAAATATGATCTGGCGCAGGAGGAAGAAGAATAGCGCGCTTGCAACAGTTCCTTATCCGCACGCAGGGATTCCGCAAGGAGGAAAAATGACAGTATTATTGGAATTCAAAGAAAATCTGCGCAGTTTTTACGGGAAACACGGCGCGTATTTAACACCGATAGCAAAATTTTTGTTTGCGCTGCTGGTCTTTTGGCAGATTAGGGCCCGGATTGGGTATATGGAGCGCCTGAATAGCATAGCGCTGCTGCTCATACTTGCGCTTGTGTGTTCGATTCTGCCGACGGCAGTCATGCTCCTTGTGGCGGCGGTAATGGTCACGCTGCACTGCTTTGCGCTGTCGCTGCCGGCAGGCGCGATCGCCTTTGTATTGTTTGTGATTATGTATTTGTTGTATTTTCGTTTTGCGCCGCAGTACGCTTACAACGCGCTGCTTACGCCGCTTTCCTATCTGCTTGGCGTCCCGTATGTTATGCCGGTGGCAAACGGGCTGCTACAGTCCCCGGCCGCCGTGGTGCCTACGGTGTGCGGGATTGTCACATACTATTTCCTGGACGGGATTACGGTAAACGAAAGCAGCCTGGCAGGCGCGGTAGAAGAAGAACAGCTAATTGCGAAATTTCAAGAGATTATCAAACAGTTTACCGGGAACCGTGAAATGTACCTGTCAGTGGCGGTTGCAGTGATGGTAATGCTGACGGTATATCTGATCCGCCGCCTACCGGTCAATTACGCGTGGACGTTTGCGATTGTGATCGGCGTGCTAGTGCAGTTTTTGGTTTTTCTCATCGGGTATATGCAGTTTGGTATGAAAAACCGTTCCGGGATGCTGGCCATTGGCTGTGCGGTAAGTGCGGCGTTGCTTGTGGTACTTCAGTTCTTTTTCTTTAATCTGGATTATACAAGGACAGAACGCGTGCAGTTTGAAGACGACGAATATTATTATTATGTCAAGGCGGTGCCAAAGCGGTATGTATCTACCGGGCGAAAGACTGTGAAAAAGATCAGTGAAAACAAAAGGAAACGGGAACAGAAGGAATCGGTAACACGCGCGGAACTGATGAAAGATATGGATATCCGCCTTGAGGACGACGAGGAAGAGGCGGAAGAAGATTCGTAGTCGTAGTAATAGAAGCATCCGCGACTATGCCGCGCTGCATGCAAAACGCTGTAGGATAGGCGGTAATGCGTGTGTAGGCGCATGCTGGCCTGCGCGCAAAAACGCTAGGGGATAAGCGGCGCGCATGTCAGGCAGGACGAGTGAAAGGAAGTGGGAAAGTGCAGGCACTGATGAATGTAATACAGGGGTTTGCGGCGAAGTATATGTCTTGGATTACTCCGCCAAAGATGACGCTGACGGATGCGGTTGAAATCCTGATCATTACATTTTTGTTTTATAATATACTGGCATGGATCAAAGGCACGCGTGCATGGATGCTGTTAAAGGGGATTATCGTAATTTTGATCTTTATCCTGATTGCGGCGCTTTTTCAGATGAGCACGATCTTATGGCTGGCGGAAAAAACCGTAAACGTAGCGGTTGTCGCGCTTGCCGTCATTTTTCAGCCGGAACTGCGCAAGGCGCTGGAGCAGCTTGGGCGGAAACGGTTTGTCTCGGCGCTATTTGACTTCGATTCAGCATCGGATGCCAGCCGTTTCAGCGATAAAACGATCAACGAGCTGGTCAAGGCTTCGTTTGAAATGGGCAAAGTCAAAACGGGCGCGCTGATCGTTATCGAGCAGGACATTGTGCTGACCGAGTACGAACGTACCGGAATCGCGCTGGATTCTATCCTTACAAGCCAGTTATTAATCAACATTTTTGAAAAAAATACGCCGCTTCACGATGGGGCGATCATCGTCCGCGGCGACCGGATTGTATCAGCCACCTGCTACCTGCCGTTGTCAGACAGCCTGGCGATCAGCAAAGAACTTGGGACGCGGCACCGGGCGGCAATTGGGATTAGCGAAGTCAGCGATTCCGTAACAATTATTGTATCGGAAGAAACGGGGGCGGTATCGGTAGCGAAGGCGGGGCGGATTTTCCGGGAGTTGAATCCGGATGGGCTGCGCAAGCAGCTAAAGCTGATCCAGAATGCGGATGTGGAAGAATCCCGTTTGAAATCGCTGCAAAGGAGGCTGAAAAATGTTAAAAAGATTAGTAAAAAAGCTGACAAATAATATTGGCCTTAAAATATTGGCGCTGCTGTTTTCCGTCGCTATGTGGATGGCAGTGGTGAATATCAGCGATCCGACGATCAGCAAACCGTTTACCGTTGCAGTGACAATTGAAAATGAAAACGCCATTGCATCTATGAATAAATACTATGAAATTGCCAATGAATCTACGTATGTTACATTTAACGTGCTGGGGAAACGCAGCATCGTACAGGAACTGAGCAGCTCGGACTTTAAGGCGGTTGCGGATATGAGCCAGCTGATCCAGGGTAAGGACAAAAATATCGTGCGGGTGGAAATTACCGCGCTGCGTTATACAAGCAAACTGACAATTTCCAAGCGGGTACAAGAAATTGAAGTAAACCTGGAAGATTTGATGAGCACGACGCTGGTCATACAGGCTGGGACGCAGGGGAAACCAGCGGAAGGCTATGCGCTTGGCACGATGGAAGTGACGCCGAATTTACTTAAAGTATCCGGGCCTAAAGAGGTCGTATCACAGATTGATACAGTAAAAGCGATCGTAGATATTTCCGGCATGAGCATGTCGGTATCTGACGGTGTAGTCCCGGTGCTGCTGGATGAGAATGAAAAAGCCATCGATACGACAAGGCTGACATTAAACTTAAAGACCGTTACGGTCAAGGTCAATATCGTATCGGAAAAAACCGTGCCGGTAAAAGCAAGCTACCGGGGCAGGCCCGCATCTGGATTTGAAGTAATTTCCGTTAAAACAGACCCGGCGGAAGTTACGATTAAAGGAAGGTCAGAAATCTTAAACGCGATCAATTCGATTACCATACCAGAAAACGTGATTAGCGTAGACAATGTGGACGAAAAATTTGAACAGCAGGTGGATTTGACCAAGTACCTGCCGGAAGGCGTATCCTTGAGCAATTCCAAAGAGGCTAGCGTTATTGTGAAAGTGGATGTTGAGGAACTGGAGCGTCGGGTGTTTACTATCCCGGCAGGCAACATCAGCGTAGATAACCTGCCGGAAGGCTTTCAGATTAAATTTAGTGATGAAACTGTGGATATGGTTATTTATGGGCTGAAGAATGACCTGGATGAACTTTCGATCAACGAGATACGCCCGATCCTGGATGTTGCTGGCAAAGTAGCCGGCAGCCATGTCGGGCAGCTTATGCTGACGCTGGACGCGAAATATATTGTGGGCGATACCACGGTCTCTTATACGATTACGTCCAATAACCGTCCGGACCCCGGCCAAGAACCAGACGATACGACTGGGGACGAGGGGGAAAATAACGGAAACGGCCAGGACAGCAGTCCAGACGACGACCAGGATAACGCCGGTGACAATGAGCCGGACGACGAGGATGACGACAGCACGCCTGCAGGTAGCGGCAATGTGACGGATACAGATACGGACACACGCGGAAATGACGATAGCAGAAGCGATCAGTATCAAAGCGAATAAATCCAAGCGGCCAGTATCCAAGCGCCGCAAGGAAAAAGCGGCCAATATCCAAGCGCCGCAAGGAAAAAGCGGCCAGTATCCGAACGTCACAAGATAAAAATGCCGCAGAATAAAAGCGGTTGGAATGATTGAGAGAAAGATAGATAGGTTAAAATAGTTATAGAATAATTCTGGAGGATTAGAAAATGGGCAGAATGTTTGGAACAGATGGAGTCAGGGGTGTTGCGGGCTCAGAGCTGACGATTGAGCTTGCTACCTATCTGGGGCAGGCGGGGGCTTATGTGCTTACAAAGGAAAAGGAACACCAGCCTACATTAATTGTAGGATGCGATACGCGCATCTCAGGCGGCATGCTGGCAAATGCGTTAATGGCCGGGATATGTTCCGTAGGTGCAAACGCGATCTATGTAGGGGTGCTGCCTACTCCGGCAGTCGCTTATCTGACCAGGCGGCATAAAGTAGACGCCGGGGTGGTGATTTCTGCATCCCACAACCCGATGGAATTTAACGGCATTAAATTCTTTAACGGGGACGGTTATAAATTGTCCGATGAACTGGAAGATGAAATCGAAGCGATGATTAAAAACCACATGAAAGATGTGAAGTTCCCGATTGGCTCCGGGGTGGGCCGGGTTGAGTACCGGCTCGATATCCGGGATGAATATGTCAAATTTATTAAAAAATGCGTGCCGGTTGACCTGCAAGGGCTTCGGATCGTTGTAGACTGTGCGGAAGGGGCGTCTTATTATACATCCGTAAAGGCGCTTAGGGAATTAGGCGCGGACCTTATCCCGATCCATATCCGCCCGGATGGGACGAATATTAACGCGAACTGCGGCTCTACTCATATGGATGAGTTAAGGGCGCGTGTGGTCTATGAAAAAGCCGATATCGGGATTGCTTTTGACGGTGACGCAGACCGCGTCCTGGCTGTAGACGAAACTGGGGCGGTCGTTGATGGCGACCAGCTAATGGCAATTTGTGGAAATTACATGAAGCAAAACCATACGCTGAAAAAAGATACGATCGTAGTAACTGTGATGTCCAACCTAGGATTTGACGTTATGTGTGGCAAAACGGGTATCCATGTGGAAAAGACAAAAGTAGGCGACCGCTATGTGCTGGAACATATGCGCGAAAATGGCTATAACCTTGGCGGCGAACAGTCCGGCCATATCATTTTTTTGGATGAGAATACGACCGGGGACGGCCTGCTGAGCGCGCTCCATGTGCTGCAGGTAATGGTAGATACGAAGAAAAAGCTTTCCGAACTTGCTTCGGTTATGGAGATTTATCCGCAGGCGTTAGTAAACGCGAAGGTGCCGAACCACAAAAAAGAGCATTATATGGAATACACGGAGATTGCAGAAGCGATTACTGCACTGGAAGAAAAATTCCATGGTGAAGGCAGGGTGTTGATCCGCCCGTCTGGGACAGAGCCGCTCGTGCGGGTTATGATCGAAGGGAAAGATCAAAACGAAATTGAAGAAGAAGCCGCCAAATTGGCAGAATTAATTACAAAAATCATGTTGTAGGAGTTTATATTATGGTTAGTCAAAAAGTAAAGATTAAAAATCCTACAGGCCTGCATTTACGGCCTGCCGGGTATCTGTGCAAAAGTGCGATTGATTATAACTCCGTCATTACATTTAAATATGGTGGAGAAAATATTGCGAATGCCAAGAGCGTATTGAGCGTCCTTGGCGCCTGCATCAAGAGTGGGGATGAAATTGAACTGATTTGCGAAGGAGAAGATGAAGAAAAAGCGCTTCGGGAAATTGTAGAACTGATTGAATCAGGATTAGGAGAATAAGCAATGAAAAAGCTGTTGATAACCGGCTGCAACGGGCAGCTTGGGCGTGCGCTGAATCGGGAATATGAAGGGGAGCCGGTGGAACTGGCCAATACAGACCTTGGGGAGCTGGATATTACAGACCTGGACGCCGTGATGGCTTTTGTAAAGGAAACGCGCCCGGACGTGATTATAAACTGCGGCGCCATGACAGCCGTCGACTTGTGTGAGACAGCGTACGACCAGGCTTTTTTGGCAAACGCCATAGGGCCGCGCAACTTGGGTATTGCGGCGCGTGAAACTGGGGCGAAACTGTTCCAGATATCTACTGATTATGTGTTTTCCGGCGACGGCTGCAAGCCGTATATTGAGACGGACGCGCCGGGGCCGCGCAGCGTGTACGGCGCGACGAAATTAGCCGGGGAGCAGTTTGTGCGGGATTTTGCGCAGCGTTATTTTATTATCCGTACCGCATGGCTGTACGGGGAAGGAAAAAATTTTGTGCGCACGATGCTGCAGCTGTCGGAAACAAAGGAGCAGGTGCGCGTTGTTTCCGACCAGGTCGGCACGCCGACCAGCGCCGCCGAACTGGCGAAAGTGATCCATGCGTTAGAGCCTACCGATAATTACGGCATTTTCCATGGGACTTGCGAGGGCTCTTGCAGCTGGGCGGATTTTGCGGCGGAGATTTTCCGACGGGCAGGTAAGGCGACGCGCGTGGAGTATATTACGACGCAGGAATTTGGCGCGGTTGCGCCGCGTCCCGCGTATTCGATTTTGGATAACCAGATGCTGCGTTTGACAACCGATATCCGCATGGCGCACTGGCAGGACGCGCTGGCGGAATATATGGAATCTGTTTTATCATAGCGGGATCGTATAAGTTTTGCATGCAGGGGGCAGGATAAAAGAAAGGCGGAAAAACGATGAGGACATATCTAGTAACAGGCGGAGCCGGATTTATCGGATCAAATTATATCCATTATATGTTCCGCAAATATGACGGGCAAATTAAGATTATAAACGTAGATGCCTTAACTTATGCGGGAAACCTGGAAAATTTAAAAGATATTGAAGATAGGGAAAACTACTGCTTTATCAAAGCGGATATTTGCGATAAAGCGGCCATTGAAGAGATTTTTGCAAAGCATGAGATTGACCGTGTCGTGCATTTTGCAGCGGAGACGCACGTAGACCGCAGTATCCCGAATCCGGAAATTTTCGTGCAGACGAACGTAATGGGCACCGCGGTAATGCTAAACTGTGCAAAAGCAGCCTGGGAGCTTACGGATGGCAGTTTTCAGGCGGATAAGAAATTCCTGCATGTATCGACGGATGAAGTATACGGTTCGTTAGAAGAAGACGGCGGGTACTTCTATGAGACGACGCCTTATGCGCCGCACAGCCCGTACAGCGCCAGCAAGGCGGCGGCCGATATGCTTGTAAAATCTTATATCGACACCTACCAGTTTCCGGCAAATATTACGAATTGCTCTAACAATTACGGCCCTTACCAGTTCCCGGAAAAACTGATCCCGCTTATGCTCAACAATGCGCTTCACGGCAAAAAGCTCCCGGTGTACGGAGACGGTAAAAACGTCCGTGACTGGCTCTATGTAGACGACCATGCGAAAGCAATTGATATGGTGCAAGAACAGGGCAGGCTGGGAGAGACGTATAATATCGGCGGACATAACGAAAAGCAGAATATCGAAATTATCCATATTATGATCGACACGCTGCTGGAAATGCTGCCGGAAGACGATGCGCGCAGGAAGTGGATCAACGAAGACCTGATTACCTATGTGCAAGACCGCAAAGGGCATGACCGCAGGTACGCTATTGCGCCGGATAAAATCAAGGCGGAGATTGGCTGGGAGCCGGAAACGATGTTTGCAGACGGCATTAAGAAGACGATCGCATGGTATTTCGCGCATGAAGACTGGATGGAAAATGCGACAAGCGGCGATTACCAGAAATATTATGAACAGATGTACCAGGGGAAATAAGCCAATGAAGGAATTTGATAGGCCAGAAAATAAATTTGTCGTACGCAAAGGGTATTTCCATACGGCGGACCGGAGCCGGTTTGTGATAACTGGCTGGTTTGACAGCGCGGACCCTGTGGATAGGTATGGAGAACGTGCGGATGCATCCGGCCGGGATGCGCAGGGGAAATATACATCCGGCCGGGATAGCCATGAAGAGCGTGCGGACGCATCCGGCCAGGACGCACAAGTCCAGGGGATATTTTCAGCTGACTTGGACGGAGTGCGCTTGAAGATGCAGACGCTTGTCTTTGCGGATGAGTCCGTACGGCAAAAATATGCCAAATTTGACCAAAATGTCCAAAAAGAGTATGTGTTAATCCTAGAGCTGCCCCCGCAGTTCGACAAATGCCGCAGGCTGCGGCTTTGCCTTTCCGATGGTACTTGCGTGTATGAGCGGCGCGTATCACAGCTGAAAAAACTGCGCGGGCAGCTTGAATGCCGGGTAACGGATATACAGATTACTGGCGCGGACCTCGTGCTGACCGGATGGGCCGTATCGGGAAAGCCAGTACAAATCCGTACTTGCGATGCCAAGAAGAATTCGATCGACTGCGAGGTCAGCCATTTTCCAAGGCCGGATGTCATGTTGGAATACCGGGAAAATCAAAATCCAATGGACTGCGGCTTCAGTATCCGCGTACCGATGCAGGGCAGGAAAAAGATGCTGTTGCAGATGGATGACGGCGAAGCGTCGATGTGCCGGACGTTTCGCGCCATGGATAAGAACCGTATAGTCTTGTATGCGAAAAAAGCACATTACTATATGAAGCGTAACGGTATGAAAAAAACGTGCAAACGGGCTGTAAATGAAGCCTATGAACTGATTGGCGATACCGGCAACTATATGAAATGGCGCGCGAAGCACATGCCTTGCGAAAAAGAGTTGGAAAAGCAGCGGCAAAAAGCGCAGCAGATGGCAGGCTGCGGCCCGCTGGTCTATGTGGTGACCGCCTATGAAAATAACGCGCATCTGGTGCAGACGGCTGCATCGCTGGCGCGTCAGACGTATGCGCATTGGAAATGGATCGTAGCCTACAGCGCGGCGGAGAAAGTAGATGATTTGCATGAAACAGATAAAATGGGAAAAAGGGCAGGGATTAGAAAAGCGGAAATAAAAAGGAAGCTTTCCGGCACCCTTCCAGCCAGCCGTGTAGCCTTGCTTGCGGTTCCAGCGGATGCCCAGGCAATGCCAACAAGTAATATGCCAGGGCAAACGCAGGCAGCGATGAGAAAGGATGCAGAAGAAGGCGGCAAACAATGCCAGATTGCCTATGCTATGCAAAAAATCCGCACGCAGTTGGCGAGGAAGGGGCAGCCGGACGCCTGGATCACCTGGCTGGAGCCTGGGGACACCTTGGAGCCGGATACATTTTACCATTGTGTCAGCCTGGCGCAGTCGCATCCGCGGGCGGAACTATGTTATACCGATGAAGACCGGGTTTCTGAAGATGGTGGCAAGTATTCAGAACCGGTTTTTAAATCGGATTTTAATATTGACATGCTGCGGGCAATGGATTATTTTGGCAATATGGTATTCGTGCGGGGGAGCCTGGCATGCCGGATTGGGGAATGGAATCCTGCGTACGGACTGGCCGCGCCGTACGATTATCATTTGCGCGCTGCAGAATCTGCCGCAGCAGTCATCCACCTGCCTCAGGCAGTATACCATGTGCGGGCGGGCGAAAAAGAACTGGCGAAAAGAAGTGTCGAAATGGACAGGAACGGCCAGCCGCGTGATATGGCGGTAGCCGCGTTGGACGCCCATTACCAGCGCATGGGTATTCCGGCTACTGTGCGCCCGTCAGAAATACCAAGCATTTACCGTACCACCTACCGCTGGAAGGAAACGCCGCTCGTATCCATTAACATTCCCAATATGGACCATATTGACGACCTCAACACATGCGTGCAGTCTGTGCTGCATAAATGCACGTATCCGAATTATGAAATCGTCATTATAGAAAATAACAGCACGCAGGAGCAGACGTTTGCATATTATGATAAAATACAAAAACAGGACAGCCGCGTGCGTGTAGTCTACTGGAAAGAAGCGTTTAACTTTTCCAAAATAACGAATTACGGCGTCGCACATTCAAAAGGGGAATATATCTTGTTGTTAAACAACGATACCGAAGTGATCGCACCGGACTTTATAGAAGAGGTGCTTGGCTATTGTATGCGGGAAGACGTGGGCGTCTGCGGCGCGCGCTTGTTCTATTTTGACGATACGGTACAGCATGCAGGCGTGGTGGTAGGGCTCGGAGGCATTTGCGGGGAAGGGTTCCAGAAGTTTCCAAAAGAAAACCCTGGCTACTGCAACCGTATTTGCTGCCCGCAGGACTACAGCGCCGTGACGGCTGCTTGTATGATGACGCCCAAAGATGTGTTCGAAGAAGTAGGCGGAATGGACGCGGATTTTCAGGTGGCCTATAACGATATTGACTACTGCCTCAAAGTCCGCAAGAGCGGAAGGCTTGTCGTATACAATCCATACGCGACACTGTACCATTACGAATATAAATCGCGCGGCGTGGAAAATACAGCGGCAAAATTGGCGCGGTATAACCGGGAAGTAGAGCTGTTTACGACGCGCTGGGCTGATATTATCAGCGCGGGCGACCCGTATTACAACCCAAACCTCACTAGGCGTTACCAGGATTTTTCCCTGCGCAGGATAGAGCTGCTCCCGTAACCGAAGTTTTGCTTTTGGTGCGGTAAGAAGGTGCTAGAGCGTGTTTGAAAAATCATTCCCACCATCTGCCGGAAGCATTTTTTAAATACGCTCTGGGTAAAACTAGGGGGCATTTGATTCGTTAGCCGCTGGGGATGGAAAGTGCAGCAAATAGAGCAAGAAAACAGTACAAAAGGAGTTTAGTAATGAAAGGAATTATTCTGGCCGGAGGTTCCGGCACCCGGCTGTATCCGCTTACAAAATCTATTTCAAAGCAGATTATGCCTGTATATGATAAACCGATGATTTATTACCCGCTCTCGACGCTGATGCTGGCGGGCATCCGTGAGATTTTGATTATTTCTACGGTGCGCGATCTGCCTGTTTTTGAAGATTTATTTGGCAGTGGAGAACAGCTGGGGCTTTCCATGCATTATGCAATCCAAGAAACACCGCGGGGGCTGGCCGACGCGTTTTTAATCGGCGAGCAATTTATAGGGCAGGATACAGTCGCTTTGGTGCTGGGCGATAATATTTTTTATGGGCAGAGTTTTTCCAAAGTATTGCAGCGCGCGGCACAACTGCATAAGGGTGCCATTATCTTTGGCTACTATGTACGGGACCCGAGGGATTACGGCGTTGTAGAGTATGACGCAGACGGCAGGGCGCTTTCTATTGAAGAAAAACCGGAGCATCCGAAATCAAATTATGCGGTGCCCGGGCTGTATTTTTATGACAATGACGTGGTAGAAATTGCTAAAAATGTCAAACCTTCCAAGCGTGGAGAAATAGAAATTACATCGGTCAACAGCGCCTATTTAGACCGTGGGGACTTACGGGTGGAGACGCTTGGCAGGGGGTTTGCATGGCTGGATACAGGCACCCACGATTCCTTACTGGACGCGGCGGATTTTGTAGCGGCTTTTCAAAAACGGCAGGGGCTGTATATTTCCTGTATTGAAGAGATTGCGTACAAACGCGGCTTTATTGGGCGTGAGCAGTTAATTGCGCTGGCACAGCCGCTTTTAAAAACAGATTATGGGAAATATTTAATGGAGATTTCAGAAGGGCTATAATAAAAGCGGAAAAATAACGATTTAAGCGAGAGTAAAATAAAAAGAAAGGATAAGAAATGGGGAAAATCAAGCTAACTACATGCGAAATCGAGGGCTTGTATGTTATCGAGCCCGCAGTATACGGCGACGTGCGCGGCTATTTTATGGAGACATATAATTATGAGGATTTCAAAGAAGCTGGAATCGGCCAGGTATTTGTACAGGATAACCAGTCACGTTCGGTAAGAGGCGTATTGCGCGGGCTTCATTTCCAGATACATTATCCGCAGGACAAGCTTGTAAGGGTGATCCATGGGGAAGTGTTTGACGTAGCCGTCGATTTGCGCCGGGGTTCTAAAACGTATGGAAAATGGCATGGAGAGCGGCTGTCCGCGGAAAATAAAAAGCAAATGTTTATTCCGAAGGATTTTGCCCATGGGTTTGTAGTGCTGTCTGAATATGCTGAGTTCGCCTATAAATGCACCGATTTTTACCATCCGAACGATGAAGGCGGGATTGCCTATAATGATCCGCAGATTGGGATTGCATGGCCGGCGCCGGAAGATATGGAGCTGATCCTTTCAGAAAAAGACAAAGTATGGGGCGGCCTGGAGGATTTTACCAGACAGTACCGGTAGGGAATCTGCCGATAAAGCCAAAACAGGAAATAGGCAGGCTGCAAAAATAATTGTGGGAAGTTGGCAAAAGCAAGTTGCAGCGATGGAAACTAACAAAAACAAATTGCAGAAATGGAATAGAGATTGAAAAGAAACTAAACAGAAGTTAAATGAAGATGAATATGAATAGAGATTTTACGAAGACATGAAGTTGAATATAGAAAATGAAAAACGATTTAAAATTCAATATAAAAAAATCCTGACAAAAGTAAAACAGGAGCAGTATAATGATGAAAAAAGAGCAAATTGGCGAAGCTGTACTGTATATTCCAGAATATACGCCTGACGGGCCGGAAGATGGCGTGGATGAACAGACTAGGCAGCTTAAAGAGATCGTATCGCAGTTTCCAGAAACGGAATACCATAGCCAGATTACCGGGCGTAAAAGCTGGGGGGCAATGTACCAGCTTGCAGAGCCCCGCAGCAATATTATAGAATGGATATATGGGGCGGCGGATACAAAGGCGCTGGAGCTTGGAGCAGGCTGCGGCACGATCACATCAATGCTGCTGAAAAAATGCGGCGAGGTCGTATGCCAGGAGGAAAATATCCATTACTGCAAGCTGAATGCGAAACGCCATGAAAACTGCAAGCTTACGATATACGCGATGCCATTTGAACAGTGTGAGCCATTGATCGGGAACGATTACGACTGGATCGTTTTGGTCGACGTACTCGCCAGGGCAGAGGCCGATAAGCTGCTTCGACAACTTGCGGGGCATTTAAAGCCGCAGGGGATGCTAATAATTGCTTCAGAAAATAAATTTGGATTAAAATATTGGGCTGGAAATAAAGAGGCCAATACGCTTGAATATTTTGCAGGGCTGGAAAACCGGGCGCAGAAACAAGGCGTCAACTTGTATACCAGGCGTGGGCTCGAAGAGCTGCTTGCCAAAGCAGGCTTTGCAAAGACGCGGTTTTATTATCCTTACCCCGACCACCGGTTTATGAGGGACCTTTATTGCGACCAGTATCTTCCGCAGACGGGGGATTTATCTTATAATATTACGAATTACGAAGACGACCGCATCGTACTGTTTGACGAGCAGAAAGTGTTTGACAATATTATAGCAGAAAATTTGTTTCCGCTGTTTACCAATTCCTACCTGTGCCTGGCACGCAGACATGCTACGGAAACGGGCGCGGAAAAGATGATCTATGTGCGGTATGCAGGCGACCGCGACCGGGCGTATGCGCTACGCACAGAGGTCTGTTTGGATGACGGACAAAAAATTGTACGCAAAAAAGCGCTATATCCGCAGGGCGAAGCACATATCCGCCGAATACCAGAGTCGTACGAGCGGCTATGCGGCCAGTATGGGCATACCGGTTTGAAGTTTAACAGCTGCCGGCTGCAGGAACAGGGCGCAGACGTATGGGCAGAATTTTCATATATCACGGGCGGGGCGCTTCAGGCGCAGGTTAGGCAGCTGATTGCGGATGGCGAGTTAAAAAAAGTCTTTGACATCCTGCGCCAGATGGTGCAATATATCAGAAACGGCAAAAATAACCGGGAGTTTGAACTGACGGAGGAATTTACAGATGTTTTTGGATCAGACGCAGCGGAAGTATTCCAGGCGGGGGCGTTTGCATCCAAGGAGGAAAGAGGCAGGCTCGCATGCAGTGAGGTGTCCGACATCGACTTGATCTTACCGAATATACTGGTGGATGCGGAGGGGGCATGGCACGTCATTGACTATGAATGGACGTTTTTCTTTCCGGTTCCCTGCAACTATATGATATACCGGACGCTGTTTTTTTTACATCAGGAAAATTCCGGCATAGCGGAGCTGGCAATGGACAGGCTGCTTGCATTCGCAGGGATTACGCCGCAAGAAGCAGAGCTGTACGAACGGATGGAATCCGGTTTCCAGCGTTTTGTTGCCGGGGGGCTGGTGCCCTACCGTGAAATGGTAAACTTACTGGGGCGCAAGTACTGGAATGTCGTCCAGATGGAAGAGGCTTACCGGCAGGCTGCGGCACAGAATGAACTGTTGAAAGGAAAAGGCATCTGGAAGATTGCCAGAAAAATAAAAAGGGCAGTACTACCAGGCGAGGATTAAATGGACTATGAGACAGATAAATACACCGGCATGTGGAAATAAGCGGGCAAATGTGCGCTACAAGCGTTTTTTTATGCTGTTAGGGACAATTCTGATCGTTGCGGTACAGACGTCGATGTTTGCATGGCTGTGGTTTCAGTATTATGCCAACCAGAATCTGACCGATATGAAGAAATACTTCAAACGATTTTATTTCTGGCGAAGAGGTCATTGGACGATCATTTTTCTGTACGCGGTCATTTTGATCTTGTTTATGAAAGTACTGGGCGGTTTCCGCGTAGGCTATCTGCGCAGCTTGGACGTGCTTTATTCCCAGATCTTGTCCGTATGTGCTACAAATGCCGTGGAATACTTGCAGTTAGCGCTGATTGCAAAGTGGAAATTCCCGTGGTTTATATCGCCGATCATTGCGCTTACCGCATTGCAGATCATTGTAGGCATAGTCTGGATTTTTTTTATGCGGGGCGTATACGCAAAACTTTATCCGCCGCATGAGATGCTCCTTATTTATGGGGATATCAGCCCCAAGGCGTTGATACAAAAGCTGCAGTCCCGCGGGGATAAATACCAGGTAAAAGAGACGATGAACCTAAGCGTGGGCGTCGAGCGGATTCTGGAAAAAATACCAGAATATGAATCGATTATTATTGGGGATATCCCTTCCCATGAGAGGAACCTTTTTTTAAAATTTTGTTTTGCAAAAGATATCCGCTGCTATTCCGTGCCGAAAATATCGGATATTATGATTACAAGCGCTACAGAGATCGACTTGTTTGATACGCCGCTGCTTTTGTTCCGCAACCAGGGGCTGACATTTGGGCAGATATTTTGGAAACGCGTGATGGATCTTGTTGTTTCGGCTATTTTGTGCGCCGTAACGTCGCCAATTATGCTGGTGATCGCAGCCGCGATCAAACTATATGACGGCGGCCCGGTATTGTATGTACAAGAGAGGATTACAAAAGACGGCAAGCCGTTTCGTATATATAAATTCCGCAGTATGATCGTAGAGTCTGAAAAGCGGGGCGCCAGGCTGGCAAGCGAGCACGACGACCGGATTACACCGGTTGGAAAAGTGATACGCAGGCTGCATTTTGACGAGCTGCCACAGCTGTTTAACGTGCTGCTGGGGGATATGTCTTTCGTAGGGCCGCGCCCAGAGCGGGAAGAGATTACAAAAGAATATGAAAAGAGCATCCCGCAGTTTCGGTTCCGCCTGAAAATGAAAGCGGGGCTGACTGGTTATGCCCAGGTATACGGGCAGTACAATACCGTACCTTATGATAAAATCAAACTGGATTTGACGTATATAGAAAACTATTCGCTGTGGCTGGACATCAAGCTGATTTTGCTGACGGTAAAAATTTTGTTCCAGAAGGAAAAGTCAGAAGGGGTCGACGACAGCCAGAAAACCGCATTGAAAAAAGACGTGGTAAAAGCGGATACTGCGTTGAAAAAAGACGTAAAAACAGAAAGCAATGTGTGAGTGAGGATGAAAGATAACAATACAGGCAAACAGCCTGTCATTTCCATTATTATACCCGCCTACCAGGCCGGGCGTTATATTGGCAGGGCCATCGAGTCTGTTTTGAGGCAGACTTGCAAAGAGTCTTGGGAGCTGCTCGTAGTGGATGACTGTTCTACGGACAATACAGCGGATGTGGTAAAACAATACGCGTCCGACCCAAGGATACGCTATTTGCGCCAAAACCGCAACCAGGGCGTGGCGGCTGCCAGAAACCGCGGGATTTGGGCCGCGCGCGGCCGGTATGTCGCTTTTTTGGAC